>JAHKXX010000356.1 GCA_020627425.1 bacterium | reverse complement strand
TATTCCCTAAGACAGAAGGAGGCGAGGAATAATGGCAACAACTGAAATTCTTCTCGCAGGCTTCGGCGGTCAGGGTATCCTCTTTGCAGGAAAGATCCTTGCTTACTGCGGACTTATGGACAACAAGGAGCTCTCATGGCTCCCGTCATACGGCCCTGAGATGAGAGGCGGTACCTGTAACTGTTCAGTATGTATTTCCGATGAGCCTATCGGTTCACCGCTGGTACTTACTCCCGATCTTCTCATTGTAATGAACCAGCCATCATTCGACAAGTTCGTCAAGGATGTAAAGCCGGGCGGAAAGGTGTTCTTCGACAGCACACTTATCGAGCCTGATACAGACAGAACTGATATCGAGCTTCACGGTATCCCATCACAGCAGATGGCTGATGACAACGCTCTCAAGGGCGGTTCAAACATCATCCTCCTCGGCAAACTGCTCAAGGAAACAAATATCTGCTCACTGGATACAATGAAGAAGGCTATCGAAAAGGTAGTTCCGCCTAAAAAGGCAGCTCTTATCCCTAACAACTACAAGGCTATCGAGCTTGGTATGAACGCATAAGCGTTGAACCGCTGTTCAACGGCTTGTAAAATTGAATATGTACAGAAAGGGTGTCGTTTCGGCACCCTTTTCTTATATTGGTATCATAATAAAACAAACAAGGGCTGCCTTTGGCAGCCCTTGCCAGCTTGTCGAAAAAGTCATATTTTATTAAGGCAGCACCGCACAAAGATTGTGCTGAAGATGCGCCGACAGATTTTTCGTCAGATTGTATAGAAATTTCGCAGGCATACTTACGTATGTCAAGGAATTTCTGTGCAAGATGACGGAAAATATGCAAGCAGATTCAGTGCAAAGCCGTCAGGTGTGCTTTGTGCGGTGTTGCCTTAACAATTGGAGAGTCTATAAACGGCTCTATTGCGTTAATATAATCAGGTCTGAGTATCATAGTATCACTTCCTTTTTATCAATATACCATAAATAGTTGCAAGTGTCAAGACGTTTTTTCGGTATAGAAGAAAAAAGTCTTAAAAGCAATCCGAACTTTCGACATTATAGAAGCTTTAGGAGAATGTCAAGGGATCAGACAGATTATTCCTAAATACTATTATCTGTTAAGAGATAAGTTTATGCGTTTAAAAAAGAGAAGCCTCCACAGGGAGGCTATGATAATCAATAATATTGACGAGTTTAGCTGGATATGCTATACTAAGTAAAAGTGAGATGCGTGCTATAGCTGAATTTATGATGATATGAAAAGCAGACAGCGTATCAGACCTCAGCTAAGTCGATTTGCATTTCAGCTATTGATAAATAATATCCCGGAGGTATATCTATTATGAAACGATCATTTGAAAAAGGCTTTTTTGCACCGCTTCCGGTGCTCATCATCGGTACATATGACGCAGAGGGAACTCCCAACGCAATGAATGCGGCATGGGGCGGTCAGATAGGCATGACTCAGGTATCAGTCAGCCTTTCGCCCTCTCACAAGACTACCGAAAACATCAGGCTCAACAGAGAGTTCACAATTGCCTATGCAACTGCGGAGCAGATAGCTGCCTGCGATTATGTGGGAGTTGCGTCCGGAAACAAGATTGGAAACAAGCTTGAAAAGTGCGGATTCACCGTTACAAAGTCGGACAAGGTCAATGCGCCGGTTATAGACCAGCTTCCCGTGGCGCTCGAGTGCAGAGTTATCGACATACAGGAGGAATTC
>JAHKXX010000355.1 GCA_020627425.1 bacterium | reverse complement strand
CTTGCTCGCCAACCTATGAGGAGCCTACTGAGAGTCCTATACAGGAGACAAAGTCTGCTGCTGAGCCATATTCTCTTGATTTTGTTCAGATTAACAATAATATCATCGATACATATTCTGCAGAAGATCATCTAGAAATTTACCCGTTTATTAGCGATCTTGAAATTGATGGAGATAATGATACAAAAACTATCACACTGAACCTTTCTGTCAGTGAAAATACAACAGATGAGGCTATCCTTGCATTGTTGTCTGATATGACAATTCAAATTTCTGATGAAGCTCATATGCAAGACTTTAGATTTACAAATCCATCAAGTACAGATTTCGGAAGCTTTTATACTGTTTACAACTATCATTATGTTATTAAGCGTGGTGAAGACATTTTTCTTGATGAAACGATAAATGCCGGTGATAGCGTTCCCTTTGACCCGTCTTTGGATATCGATTCTTTAAGAGAAAAATTAGATGAAACTACTTCAAATTGATTCTAAGACAGTAAATGCATCTAGAGTCCTAATAAGTAATTTGTCAAGTAATCTATTTGAAATTAAGATATAGATTATTAGATTTTTGACCATAACATAACAAGCGTAAATCCGGAAATCATTTTTGATTTCCGGATTATTTGAAAAAATACAGTTATTATGTTAAAAGTTAGTTATTATTGAAAATGTCTTTTGTATACACCTTATAACGGACATCATCTAATACTTTGTCGTAACGATTAGCGATAATTAAATCACTTTTTTTCTTAAAATCCAAAAGATTATTAACCACTTTCGAATTATTAAAAGTTTCGCCATCATTAAGTGTAGGTTCGTATATAATCAGTTCTACACCCGCTTTTTTGAGTCGTTGCATTACATCCTGCACAGAGCTTTGCCTAAAATTATCTGAATTGCTCTTCATTGTTAGACGATATACTCCGATTGTGATGAGACTTTCATTGGTTTCTTTATTTTGGTTATTTTTGGAAAGTGCTTTTGCTTTTACCAGTACCTGTTCAGCAATGAAATCCTTTCTTGTTTTATTGCTTTCTACAATAGCATGAATCAAATTTTCAGGAACATCTTTATAATTCGCAAGAAGTTGTTTTGTGTCTTTAGGCAGACAGTAACCCCCATAGCCAAAAGATGGATTATTATAGAAGTCACCAATTCGTGGATCAAGACAAACACCTTTGATGATCTGAAAAGTGTTTAGACTTTTCATTTCTGAATAGGTGTCAAGTTCATTGAAATAGGAAACACGCAGTGCCAGATATGTATTAGCGAATAGTTTAACTGCTTCAGCTTCAGTAGAACCCATGATTAAGACGGGTACATCAGCTTTTAGAGAAGCAGCCTTCAATAAATCAGCAAAACTTTTAGCAGCTTTCATCAGTTCAGGATTATTAGAATCAGTACCAACGATGATACGGGATGGGTATAGATTATCGTAAAGTGCCTTCGATTCGCGTAGAAATTCAGGGCTGAACAGAATCCGGTTTGTTTTATACTTTTCGCGGATATGCGCTGTAAAGCCGACAGGCACAGTACTCTTTATGACAATATAAGAATGATTAGAGCACTTTAGAACCTGCTCCAGAACGGATTCTACAGCAGAGGTATCAAAGAAATTTTTTTCCGCATCATAGTTCGTAGGTGTGGCAATAATTACATAATCAGCGTCTCTGTAAACGTTATTAGAAGGGTTATTTTCGTTTGCTTGTGTATTTAGTATAAATTGAAGATCGAGTTGACGCTCTTCATGTTCACAAAAAAACTTTTCAATGTATTCGTCTTGTATGGGACTAATCCAGTTCTTTAGCTTTTCAATTTTCTCCGGTACGATATCTACTGCAGTTACCTTGTAATATTGAGAAAGCAAAGTAGCCAGAGATAATCCTACATATCCAGTTCCTGCAACTGCGATGTTCAAAGCATTACTCCTTTAAAAGTATTAATGTGACGACTAAAAAATTTAATAATTACTTGTGAGCAATCCATATAGCAATTCTTATGTCAAAGAATGCGCCAATTGAGAACAATTTGGCTGCAATAGACCCAGGGCCTCTCAGATAATCCTTTTCATAGCTTCGATAATATTTCTGGAGCGTAGCAATGAGCTCTTTACAACGATAGGACTCAAGTTTTTTATCACTTGCAATACGAAGCACACACTGGTTTACTGAGTATATAATTTTCGCATTAGCGTAGACAGATAAATCGGGATACGTACTCTTTATGAAATCGGCCCGGATACATGCACCTTCGATACCATCGAGGTGTTTTTTTGAAAAACCGGACTGCATGATGCTTGCATGTCGAACACGATATTGATAGAGCCTCCCTGATCCAATTGCTATGCAGTT
>JAHKXX010000353.1 GCA_020627425.1 bacterium | reverse complement strand
GCTGAACGCTGCGTTTTCCTACGGGGGCGCCAAGCTTGCAACAGAAACGATAGAGTATAACTTCGGTATAGCGGTGGACTCCTACTGTATACTTGACTACAGCGGCTTTACTTCGATCATAGACGCTATGAACGGTATAGATCTCCGGCTTACCGAGACAGAGATAAGATATATCAACTGGCAGAGCTACAGGAACCATCAAACGGACACCAAAACAGAGCTTGACCCGGACTCGTATGAATATACCGAGGATGAGCAGGGCAACACCACTGCAAATGTACACCTTAACGGCAGACAGGCTCTGTGGTATGCCCGCGACCGCGACAGCGCAGGATCGGACTTTGACAGGACCTCCCGGCAGAGAACGGTTATGGACACTGTTTTTTCACAGCTAAAGCATTCGGACCCGTTTACAATGCTGAGGGTCATTTATGAAGCTGCTCCTATGATAACAACGGATATGTCAAGACTCGATACTCTGAATACGGCTATAAGAACACCGTTTCTCCTTTCCTACGGCAGAAAGGAACACAGGGTGCCGCAGAGCGACAATTTCTATAACGATACATCTGAGTCGGGCGCTCAGATACTCGTTATCAGCGATACAGACAAAGAAAAACAGTCGCTTTATTCCTTTGTCTTTGACTATGACGGAAACTAAAAATTCTACAAAATACAAAGCCTGCGATGGACACCAATGTGCCACTCGCAGGCTTTTATTATGATCTATATCGGAGAGATCAGGAAAAGGGAGTTTCGCGCTCTGCGGAGCGCGACCAGAGGCTCTGGGTCTCGCCTGCCGGTTCGGTCGGCGCTTCTGCCTTCGGCAGAGGTGTCCGCCGGACACCCGCGCCCTCTGGACTCCGCCGCCTTTGTAAAGGCGGGCGAAACTTTTGTGTTTTCCCCGGTTGACGCCACTTACGAAAACGGCACAAAAAAGCGGGACAGCATAGAAAGCGCATAGCCGTTTTTCCCGACTCACTTATGCGTATACTACTGTCCCGTTTTAAGGGCTATGAAGTCTGTCTTTCATTCTCGCCCAGACCGAAGCTTATAGAGAGCGCCTCGTCCACCTTGTACATATCAAGGCTGCTCAGTGTTCCCATTTTTTCTTTTAGACGCCGTTTGTCGAGGGTCCTTATCTGCTCGAGCAGTACAACGGAATCCTTTGACAGTCCGCTGCCGTTTGCATAAAGGCGGATATGCGTCGGAAGCTTTGCCTTGGAGCTTTGGCTCGTTATGGCAGCCGCTATTACAGTAGGACTGAAACGGTTGCCGACATTGTTCTGTATAATGAGAACAGGACGAACTCCTCCCTGCTCCGAGCCGACAACAGGACTCAAATCGGCATAGTAGATATCTCCTCGTCTGATGTTCATTTGTTTCTCACTCCGAAGCTTTTGTGCCCTGAGGCACGGTTTTAAACAGCACCGAAGGGTGTCTGTCGTAACAGTATACTTTTATTCTGCCCTGATAAAATCGCTTTTAATCAGAACAATATGAAACCGTTACATTTTATTCACAACGGCTCCCTGTTGTGACTCTGATATGTAATCATGGCTTTTAGTTCCTTAGGGAGCCATAGCGGATATATTTATATATATGCTTCGTCTTGTGTTTTAAGAACGGATATCAGCCGACGG
>JAHKXX010000352.1 GCA_020627425.1 bacterium | reverse complement strand
GTTCAGATCGGCTCCTACACTGTTTACACAAGCCTCTACTACTCCGTCAAGTGCGTCGCTGAGCTGCTTTTTCGGCATATCGTGCTGATACTGCCCGACTCCTATCGCCTTTGGCTCTATCTTCACAAGCTCGGACAGCGGATCCTGAAGACGTCTGGCTATAGAGACGGCGCTCCTCAGCGTCAGATCAAGCTCCGGCATTTCCTCTGCGGCAAGCTTTGATGCGGAATATACTGACGCGCCGGCTTCACTTACCACCATATACTCTACCTTTTGATCTATTTCGGAGATACACTCTGCGGTAAATATTTCTGTTTCCTTTGACGCGGTACCGTTGCCTATGGCTATGACTCCTACGTTATATTTTTTTATGAGTCTTTTCAGTGTTTCCTTTGATCTCTGTACCTCGTTCTTGCCGTGCGTGGGATAGATAACGGCTGTATCAAGTACTCTGCCGGTAGAATCGAGTACGGCTGTCTTGCAGCCTGTCCTGTAGCCGGGGTCAAGACCTATGGTATTATAGCCCTTTACCGGCGGCTGCATCAAAAGCTGTCTGAGGTTCACGGCAAACAGCCTTATAGCCTGCTCGTCGGCTCGGTCTGTTAGCTCTGATCTTATCTCGCGCTCTACCGACGGGAAGATAAGGCGCGAATAGGCGTCTGCACACGCCTGCTTTACTATTTCGGCACAGGTACCCCCTTTGTTTATAAGGAGCCTGTACATTATATTAAGACATCTGTCGGGTTCTGTTTCTATGCTTACCTTTAAAATGTCCTCGCGCTCTCCTCTGTCAATAGCGAGGATGCGGTGAGAGGCTATGTTCTTTACGCTGTCGCGGTAGTTATAATAAGTGCTGTATTCGCTGTCCTTTTCGGGATCGGCAGCCTTTGATACAATACTTCCGTTGAGCCTGATAATGTTTTTTATCCGCTTCCTTATCTCGACATTATCCGATATGTTTTCAGCAATTATGTCGGACGCTCCTTGCAGAGCATCTGCGACGTCGGTAACGCCCTTTTCTTCATCTATGTATTTTTTTGCAAGCTCTTCGGGGTCGCCGTCTTTAAGACTCATGATCTCTTCTGCCAGAGGCTCCAGACCCTTTTCCTTTGCAACGCTTGCCCTTGTCCTTCTTTTCGGGCGATAAGGTCTGTATATGTCCTCGATCTCGGCAAGGGTCTTTGCCCCGGAAAGCGCGGCGGATATTTCATCGGTCATCTTTCCCATACCGTCTATAAGAGAGTAGACCTCTTGTGTACGCTTGTCCATACCGCGAAGATATTCGAGTCTTTCACTTATGCTTCTGATTGTCTGATCATCAAGGGTGCCGTGCATTTCCTTTCTGTAGCGTGCTATAAATGGAATTGTGTTTCCCTCGTCAAGCAGGTCAATTATATTCTGCGCGTACTCCTGTTTTATCTTGAATTCCTCTGAAAGTCGTTTTGCGTGTTCCATTTTTCCTCCGTCAGCAATGATCTCAGTCAAAGGGTACGACCAGAACGGTCATACCGTTTGTAACATTGAGAGTGTACTTATTATTTCCCTTTTCGTTTTTCTCGATATAATAGCTATAGTTTACCGAATCCGACGTTGCAGAGCAGACGGGCATCATAAGTATACCGTTTTTTCTGAATACCTCTATGTTATGTACTATACCCACACCCGGAGCAGAAAACAGTGTATGCGCGGATACGTTGCTGTCAACGACAGTGACCGTATCGCCGTCAGAAAGCTGTTCTTCGGTAAAGACCGCGTCGGTATAGGGATTCTGGATAACCGT
>JAHKXX010000351.1 GCA_020627425.1 bacterium | reverse complement strand
CACCTCATTTCATAGGCGTTATCCTTGCGCTTGACTAATGTTTTACCAGATATATTCTCAATCTGTTTACGGAGTGTAATCATCTCTGAATCCGTGTAACGCCTCTTTGATAGATTTTCTATAGCTCTTTTGTTCATTGCTGTTCCAGCTCGCAATTGCAAATATATCTTGACGAGTGAAAAATCATCATCTTTGCAGTTCTCCAGAACCTTGGCATTACTCATATTAAAATTAGTAAAGTCGATTTCCAGGAGTCTATAGCACTGAATCATATCAGTGCTATCTTTTTCTCCCATAATATTGCGGTAAATATACGTTTCTACATCAGTCAGCTCTTCAACTTCTGTTTCCACCATAATCCCGCAAGAATACAGAAATGACATTAGATTAATAAATCCTATCATTACCTCTGCATACCGTTTTCTATCAAACCGATAGTTATCATGGCAAAACACAATTGGATTAAAATAATCCGTTTCTAAAAGATGCACAATAAATTCAAGATATGTCTTTTTCCCGATTTTATTGCTTATCCCGCTGAGGGAATCATTCTGGAATATCTTCATAATTTACCTTAACAAGCAGGTTCTTATCTTTCAGAGTGTCAGCATTGGGAGAAAACGGAAGATTCAGCAACTCCTCAAGTCTTTTAGGAGTTACTGTATTCCCATTCGCATATTTAATAACAGCGTCCGTTCCTAACAAAAAAGCAGAAAGAAGAAATTTATTTATCCTATTTTGGGTGCAAAATTGGTCTATTGAACCAAACTGCATCATTATTATCATTTGCAAACATTTCCTTCGTGTCTCCTTGACTTTGATTTTCCCATTGCTGTCCGTCTTTTTATTTATTTTGAATATACCGCTTATTACGCTGCCCATGTAAAAATTGTATGCAGCCGGACTTTTTTCTGGATGATAACC
Organism: bacterium; assembly: GCA_020627425.1. GTDB lineage: Bacteria > Bacillota > Clostridia > Oscillospirales > Acutalibacteraceae > UBA1213. The sequence goes on along the minus strand of JAHKXX010000351.1, from coordinate 627 downwards.
GACAAAGTCCTGTTTGACCTGCCCCAAATGCAGAAATATTTCAGGGCGTGAATTCATGAAACAGTAGTAAATGGTACTCTTGCCGCCTAGACTTTTTCCAGCCTTTTCAAGCAGAGTATTCGCTGTCTGTTCAGGTCCAAACAAACCGATATAATAAACATCCGGGACAGCCGTATTGCTACTGTATATAAGCAAATATTTTGAAGCATATTCGACCCGGAATGCGTTCGAATGAATGGCTCTCCCGTATTTCCTTTCGAAGAAGGGGCTGCTCTTTAGAACTGTAAGTGATATCCTGCCATTGATTTTGATAGGATAGTAGAAAAAATCATTTCGATTATTTTTGATGTTTTTCCGGATATCAAAATAATGATCGTCGGTTATGTGAAACGCTTGCCTGACAATAAAAGCATCTATATCTGTTACATCGGTGCCATTGAAACTAATCTGTGAAACGCTTCCCTTACTGTTAATATGAATTTTTCCGAACGAGAGATCTATATCAGTATCATAAGCATGAAGCAGGATTGCATTTCTGACAGCAACAGTTAATTCGTCTCGTATATCCTGAAGCAGGCTTGCCGTCTGATATGTCTCTTTTAAGTATAACGAAAATTCCACTGAGTT
>JAHKXX010000350.1 GCA_020627425.1 bacterium | reverse complement strand
GGAGAAAGCTCGTTAATATACTCCCTATACTCGGTGTTGTCAACGTGATTGCAGACAAACTGGTAAAACTCGTCATAGCTAAACGACCGCCCAAGCTTTTTTTCCGCCTTAGAAAGACCAGACGAGTATATCATACTGTTAACAGACAGATTCCACACCATATAACCCTTATAGCCGGATTCACCGAAAGGCAGGTCATTCTCGGAGCCGTTCAGGAAGTTGTCGAGCGGCGTCTTTCTCTTGAGCATTCTGCTTACGCCGTGTCTGCGTTTCTTGCTGTGTTCACTGTGGTCGTGTACATTTACAAGATATGCGTTCTGCTCGTTCCAGGTTGTGGATATAACATTTATTTCGAGCTCGCTTTTAGTCTTTTCGGAATAGAAGTAGGACGGTTCCATATCCGAATTGTCAAAGATCTCGTCTATATTGCTGTCCCCGTCAAAAAAGAACTCGCTGAATGTACGGGTAGCGTCAAAGGTCACCTCCGGCTTTAAAAGACGGATAATAGATTCATTGTAATAGGCTACCCTGAGGTCATCCTTTAAAACTATTGCGACAGCCCCCATGCTGGTCTCAAAAACATCAGCCAGAGGATTGTTTTCTTTTTTCTTCGTGACAGAGGCTGTAGCCTCGCCCTCTCCGGCGCTGTCATACCATACCACGGCAAGTCTTGTGCCGTCCTGTGTATTAAAATGTCTGCCCCTTGAATGAAGCAGCCTGTAGTCGTCACTTCCTCCGTATTTTTCCCGATATGTCACAGAATACTCCGCATCCTCCGTCGCGAAGGCATATGCAAGGCTTGCCACCCTCTGTACATCATCCGGATGGGTGTACCTGTACATATCGTTATCGAACTGTTCCACTATATCTTCCCTTGATTTACCGTACAGCTCACACATGCCGTCGGACACAAGCAAGGTATATACCTTACCGTTTAAGAACTGATATATGACAAACGGTATAACTGCGCTCTCAAGTTGACGACGCCTTGCAGCGTCATATTCATACAATCCGTCTGCACTCACAACAAGTATCCCCTTAACAAATAATCATAATAAAATCAGAAGTTTCGGGCATTATATCCCCAGTATTCCGTCTCCTGATATGCTACATAGACGTGATCCGCAGAAATATTCAGAACCTTGCCAAATATTTCTGTTATCCTGGCGGTCAGCCTGTTGTATTCATCGGCTCCGGCTCTGCCGTAAATTTTTACATCAATAAACGCAACCGGCTCACTGTTTGATCCGCGGAAATACATTCTCTGATTATCCTCAAAATTGAGCATAAGCCATGATTCGCTTTTTCCTCTTATAGCGGAGATCGCCTCACCAAGCTGCTTTTTCAGCTGCTCCTGTTGCTGCTTTGTTATTTCCACACTTACCTTACTGTTTATAAAAGGCATATAAACCCCTCCTTAAAAGCTTATTTCTTCGATATTTTTGGTTGCTTTGAATTTACACAGCAGATAGCTCATAACATTCAGAAGCATTATCAGTATAAACAACATAATAATTATCATCAGTGCGCCCAGTCCCGTAAACTTGAACAGCAGATATGCAGCAGCGCATATCACTGCCTCAAGCAGTATCGCAAGAGCCATATTAAAGAAAATATTGTAGTTTCCTCTGAGCGCATTAAGCTCTCCGTCCCATACAAGCTTCGGATTTACCGAGTCCATAAATATACCGAAGTATGAGGTAAAGGACACCGAAAGCAGACTCAGTATACAGCAAAATATCATCAGCTTTACACCGATATTAAGGTATATCGACGCTGCAATTACATAGACAAGCATACCGCCGCCGCTGATTATTATACTTACCGCTGCCTTCACGTTGAGCTGAGTCATATACGGAACGGGAATATATTTGATAAACGAAAAATGCTTGCCCTCGCGTGTGATAGCCGACGAAGCTATACAGTTTGCCGCTGTAACAAGCACCGACACTCCGCTTATCG
>JAHKXX010000349.1 GCA_020627425.1 bacterium | reverse complement strand
TTGCTTTATAGACTAACTATTAAAAGTCAATAGTAAAATGAAAAGATTTCCACAAAATAAATTATTAAAAACCGACATGACAAAAAGAGCAACGGAATAGTTGCTCAAAGAACAAAGTTAACAAAGAGAAAAAGCTATCGGCAGTAATCTTCACCTGTTACTTCTAAGTGGTAAATCACTCTGACAAGTTTTTTACAAGCGTGAGAAATTGCTACGTTGTAGTGCTTACCCTCGCAGCGTTTCTTGTTCAGGTAATCAGCAAAGGTGTCATCCCAATTACAAACATATCTTGTAGCGTTAAAAAGGGCGTAGCGCAAATACTTTGACCCACGTTTTTCCATACGAGCGTGAGTAGAGATAAGTTGCCCTGATTGGTACGTGGATGGCGAAAGTCCTGCATACGCAAGAATTTTGTCGGGCGAGCTGAAATAATCGAAGTCACCGATTTCGGCGATAATCATAGCTCCCATACGATAGCTGATACCTGGGATTGTAAGGATAGGAGAATTGAGCTTGTCCATAATCGCTTTGATGTGAGATTCAATCTCCTCAATTTCAGAATCCAGCTCTCTGATGAGTTTAACGGTATGCTTGAGTTCCAACGATTTAGCGGGCATATCAGAGCCGATTGAGTTTCTCGCAGAGTTGCGGATTTCTTCCGCTTTCTCTTTACCGTAATGCCCTTTAGAAACTGTTGATAAGAGGTTGGTCAACTTAGTGAGGTGTACGGAAGCAATCTGCTTAGCGGACGGATATTGGCTTAATAACTCGTAAACAGAAGCCATATGAAGTGTAGGAACCAGCTTTTCAAGCTCAGGGAACAGGATAGTGACAAGTCTTGAGACTGAGGTTTTGAGCTTGGCGCGTTCCTTAACTTTATCAAATCTGTATCTTGTTAGTGACTTTAGCTCCTCGTTGTGGTATAATGTGTTTGAGTAGGACTTTAAGTTCACGTCAGACAACAGCATAGCTGCAATGTTACGAGCGTCTACCTTATCCGTTTTCGTCTTTCTAAGGCTTAGACTTTTTCTGTAAAGATTTGTATGTAACGGGTTGATAACGTAGGTCGGTAAACCTTTATCAAGGAGATAGCCCAGAATATTGTAGCTGTAGTGTCCCGTGGCTTCGAGCCCTACTTTTACTTTTGCAAAATCATCGGCTACAGAGCAAATCTTCTCGTAAAGGCTGTCAAAGCCATCTCGGTTGTTTTGAATGATGAAGGAGTTGAACAATACTTCTCCATCTGAGTTCATAACAAAGCAATCGTGCTTGTCCTTTGCGACATCAATTCCGACAACAATCATACTAATACCTCTTTACATAATAGTTTTGATACTGTTTAGATCCACAAAACTCTTTGCGATTGTAACCTTGTTCTAAATAAACCGTCGTGCGGTATCTAACTGATTAACAACTGTACAAAGAGACTGTGGTTAGAGCCTATCAAAAACCGTCAAGCGGTAGGAAACTGAACTAATCCACAGTATCTCTAACAGTATAACATAAAGAGCCCTTATAAAGGACTCTTATGTCTACTATTATATAATACAAGGAAACTGCT
>JAHKXX010000056.1 GCA_020627425.1 bacterium | reverse complement strand
CCTGTGTGCTGTGGCGCGGAAGGAGAGGGACAATAAACCCCGCTCGTACGCGTGCCAACAAAGTCGGTGGGTAATACTGACTCGAGTGCGCGGATTGGGGTGCAGCGTCACGCTGCCGCGAATCGACCGCGGAGGCACTCCGCCGCAGGCACTCCGCTTGACTGCGGAGGCACTCCGCGGTATAATAGGGAAGCGGGCGAGGAGCCTGGATTATGTATAAAAAGGAGATAAGATAAATGGCTATATTGGTTACGGGCGGAGCAGGATATATAGGAAGTCATACGTGCGTAGAGCTGCTTGAAGCAGACTATGAGGTAGTAGTTGTTGATAACTACTATAACAGCGTTCCCGAGGTACTGAACCGCGTGGAAAAAATAACAGGTAAAAAGCTCAAAAGCTATGACTGCGATATAAGAGATAAAGAAGGTCTCAGAAAGGTATTTTCAGAGAATAAGATAGACGCGGTAATTCATTTCGCAGGACTGAAGGCTGTGGGTGAATCCACAAAGCTTCCGCTGACCTACTACGATAATAATATATCGGGCAGCGTTGTGCTGTTTGAAATTATGAATGAGTTTAATTGTAAAAAAATCGTGTTCAGCTCGTCCGCTACGGTTTACGGCAATAATCCTATCCCCTATAAAGAAGATATGCCTACCGGCGATGTAAGCAGCCCCTACGGCAGAACCAAACACTTTATCGAAAAGATCCTTGAGGACGTTTATGCTTCCGACAATGAGTGGAGTATCTCACTTCTCAGATACTTTAATCCTATAGGCGCTCATTCAAGCGGTCTTATCGGTGAGGATCCCAACGGTATACCCAATAATCTTATGCCCTACATATCACGCGTAGCTATCGGTAAGCTTCCGCAGCTTACTGTTTTCGGCGGTGACTACGATACAAAGGACGGCACGTGTATCCGTGACTATATACACGTTGTTGACCTTGCAAAGGCTCATCTGTGCGCTGTGGCAAAGATCATGGACAGCACGGGGTGTGAAGCTTATAATATCGGCAACGGAGTAGGTTATAGTGTACTTGATATTATTCACGCATTTGAAAAAGCAAGCGGCAAAGCACTAAACTACGTTATCGGAGATCGCAGAGCCGGTGATCTGCCTGCCTTTTATGCAGACGCTGCAAAGGCAAATACAGAGCTTAACTGGCATGCAGAACTGGGTATAGACAAAATGTGCGAAGATACATGGAACTTCCAGACAAAAAACCCGGACGGGATAAAGTAATCGCGCAGTGCCTGCGCACCCGATCCGCGCACTGTAGCTTTTTGTTACCGCCTACCTTAGTAGCACGCGTACAAGCTTGGTTTATTATACCGCCCCGTCCGCCTCACGGCGCTCGGGGCGCCGCTCGTGCTGCTTTGGAGAAGAGGCGAGTATACTTGTCTATTCTACTTATTGTCTCCACAAAAGCAGTATAGCAAGTTTGATGTGAATTTCTCACAATCATTATTCATTTTTAGTTTTACGCTTTCTGTATTCATTATTCATATAATAATTTATTAAACTGTTATGTAGATAAAAAATCAGAGCAGACAAAAAATCTGTCTGCTCTGTAAATTAGCGTAAGCGCCGCCCTGTGCGGCGTGTCGCGGACTGAGAGGGACAATAAGTCAAATTCGTACGCGTGCCATAAAGTAGGTGGTAACACCAAGTAGAGTGCGCGAATTGCCACCGGCGGCTCGCCGGCGGCGTGTCGCGGACTGAGAGGGACAATAAGTCAAATTCGTACGCGTGCCATAAAGTAGGCGGTAACACCAAGTAGAGTGCGCGAATTGACAGCCCGGGCGCCGGGCAGAAATTGACAGCCCGGGCACCGGGCAGAAATTACTTGCAATTTGTTTCTACAGTTAGTATAATGTATATATAAGATGAGAGGCGGTGTGTAAAAAATGATACTTGCTATAATTGCGGCTGCGGTATGTCTGGCTATCGGCGCGGTAATGTATACGCCGAGACTCAGAAGCTTTCCGCACTATAGACCCGTGGCTATGCTTTTTATATTTGAGGGTGTGTGGCTGCTCGTTGATTATATAATGAGACAGTTTATTCCCGATAATGTGTTTATGAGCGTTATAAACTATATTGTCCTTATATTGCTGGGCTTGTATCTGTTTGTCAGTATTTTCATGCTGTCAGGAAAGAAAACAAAAAAATCCCGCGCACCAAGAAAAAAGCCCTGACGGAGTACTGTTATGAATTATGTATATTCAGTATTGTGGTTTGTAGTGGCTGTGATACTTTTTGTAAGATACCGTAAAGAAAATAAGGCTGTGTGTCTGCTGTCGGGCTACTTCCTGTTTATGGGAGCATGGTGGCTCGTGAATGCGCTGTCGCCTGATATTGATCTTATGGGCGGCTACTATGTCTGGATATATCGGGGTGTGACCCTTGTGGTTCTCGTTGTTGTGCTGCTCTACTATATGAGAATTAAAAACGCCTCTAAAACAAAAACCGATCCTGATGAAAAAACCACTAAAAAAGAGAAATAGGCTATATTTCGAGCTTTTTGATAAAGAATGACCGCAGAATCGTATCTGCGGTTATTTTTTTGCATTGATCACTATATACCATAAAGAGACAAGAGATGATCCTCATCTGCTGCCTGTCGAAAGCAGAGCTTTAAAAAACTCAGAATGTATGGGCAAAGCATTTGATCCATTTCACTCCGCCTTAGTTGACCTGTAGATCTCAATATGTATCTGATGCTTTAAAAGCAAAGGTTCATTGTATTTTTGCAGCATATTACGGTATTCAACTTCAAATCTCCGGATATCATTATCAGATAAGCTTGCGCCGACGCCTCTGCAGGTTTTGATCCTTCCGATCCACGCTTCTTTTGTAAATTCAAGAGTAGCATCATATGAATGTATTGTTTCAATATTGAATTTTTCGTCAGCCCAGTCCGGATATGTGTACCTGAATATTTTGAAACCATTTCCGCTCCAATTTGGATTGTATTTTAAAACAAGACTTTCAAACTCTCCGATGATCTCGTCCTCATAAGGCAGCCAATCCATAAAGATCTTGCAGAACAGTCCGTGAGGCTTTAAGATCCGTCTGATCTCATTCGTTGCTTTAAAAGCGTTAAAATATTGAAAGCATTGTACCGCTGTTACAACATCAAAGCTGTTATCGGTAAATCCCGTTTTTTCTGCGGAACACACTTTGAAATCTATGTTATCTATACCTTTTTCTTCAACGAGATGCCTGCCGTAACGTACCTGATTTTCGGAAATATCCGTAGCGGTGAATTTCGCTCCGGTTTGATATAAATTGATCGGCAGTACAGCCGTACCGCTGCCGAGATCAAGAATTTTCTGACCTCGTTTACCGATCCCGAAAGCGATCAGTTTTTCAAACATACTCCCGGGATATATATTACGGTACCTTGCGTAATCCTCAGACGTTCGACCAAAGTCAAACTCCTTTCCTTTGTCAATAAAATCAAGCTTCATGTACTTTGCTCCTAAAAAAAATTTAGCATATCTGAATTCTACTACAAAACAAGCGATAAGGCAATTGAAAAAAAGAATAAACTCAGTAGCTTGTTGAAAACCGTAGGATAAAATGCACTTAAAAGGCGGACAGCCTGAACTGTCCGCCCGCGCATAGAGTACCGTCTTAATTTTAAAATTATCCTTTTCGGTATCAGCCTAAATGTTACCGTGTTTTTTTCGGGAGAAGTACCCGGACAGAAGCTTTTCCGCCTCAACAAATAATACAGGCATAAGCGACAGGATAAACACTATCAGCCATTGTATCGGAGAAAGTACACAGGACGAGAATACTTTGGCAAAGGACGGTACTGATATAACGGTTATCTGCATAACGGCACCGATAAGGAATGCTCCGATAAGTCTTGGATTGCCGAAAATTCCCGTTTTAAACAGGGAGTGTTCACTTCTCAGGTCAAAGGAATGTACAAGCTGGCTTAGACTGAGTACGGCAAAGGTCATGGTTCTGCCTATAACGGGATCGTTTCCGGTGTCAAAAAATATACGGCCTATCGTAAACGCAAGAAACGACAGCGCACCGATAAAGCAGCCCTCGGCGATTATAGCGCGCGCGGCGCCGTTGCCGAAAATACCGCCGCAGGCTCCGGAGGGCTTGTCCATTATATCAGACGGCGCAGGCTCGGAGCCGAGCGCCAAAGCCGGCAGAGAGTCGGTAACAAGGTTTATCCACAAAAGCTGTATCGCTGCAAGGGGAGAGGGCAGATGAAGAAGAAATGCAGCAAAAACGGTAAGGATCTCTCCGATATTGCTTGAGAGCAAAAAGTGTATTGTACGCTTTATGTTTTCAAAAATGCCTCTGCCGTGCTCTACTGCTTCTACTATAGTGGAAAAATTATCATCGGTCAGTATCATATCGGCAGCATTTTTTGCGACATCGGTTCCGCTTTTTCCCATAGCACAGCCTATATCGGCACGCTTTAATGCCGGAGCGTCGTTTACTCCGTCGCCTGTCATAGCGGTGACGGCTCCGTGCTTTTGAAAAGCCTTGACTATTCTTACCTTGTGCTCCGGTGAAACCCGGGCAAATACGGAATATGAGAAAATATTTTTTGCAAGCTCTTCGTCGCTCAGTCGGTCAAGCTCTTCTCCGGTCGCCGCCCTGTCTCCGCTTTGATATATATCAAGTTCTCTTGCTATGGCAACAGCCGTGACCGGATGATCTCCGGTTATCATAACGGGCTTTATACCGGCTTTTTTACAGCGTGCTACGGCGCTTTTTGCCTGAGGCCGCGGAGGATCGTACATTCCGATAAGACCGCAGAATGTCAGTCCGCTTTCTGCGTCCTCCTCACTTTGTGGCATAGTGCCGTCTTTATAGGCTACGGCTATGATTCTCATAGCGTCACCGGCAAGTCTGTCGTTCAGGCGCATGATCTCCTTTTTCAGACCTTCTGTCAGCGGAGCGCAGGTGCTGCCTTTTTTTACTCCCGTACAAAGTCTTATAAGTATGTCCGGCGCACCCTTTACTATGGTGCGATAGCTGTCATGGGATAAACGGTGTACGGTGGACATTCTCTTTCTTTTTGAATCAAAGGGAAACTCATTTACACGCTTGTAGAGTCGCTGAGTGTCCTTGTGATAGCCGCCTGATTTAAATGCCGCCGTTACAACGGCACACTCTGTAGGTTCACCCTCGCAAATGCCTTTGTCGGTCATTTTTGCGTCGGAGCATAGCGCGCCCATAGTCAACAGCTCTTTGCCCTCGGACGAATGAATACTTATCTTTTTGCTGCTGTCGCACAGAACGGCAACGGTCATACGGTTTTGGGTAAGTGTTCCGGTCTTGTCCGAGCATATCACCGCAGCGCTGCCGAGGGTCTCTACTGCGGGCAGGTGTCGCACCACTGCCCGATGCTTTGCAAGACTGCGTACTCCCATAGCAAGAACTATTGTGACTACTGCCGGAAGTCCTTCGGGTATTGCCGCGACCGCAAGGCTGACGGAGATCATAAACATATCAAGCGCCGGGAAGCCGCTGAGCATACCGAGTAAAAATATTACACCACAGATGATCAGTGCCGCAATACCGAGTATCCGTCCGGTTTTGTTCAGCTTTTTTTGCAGAGGAGTTTTCGGAGACTCCTCCTCGTTTATCATGGAGGCTATCTTGCCGACCTGGGTGTTCATTCCGGTTTGTGTAACAATGGCCGTACCGCTTCCGCTTGTGATAAAGGTGGATGCATAGACCATATTGTGGCGGTCACCCGGCATAGCGTCCGACGGGCAGAGTATATCGCTTTGTTTTTCGGAAGGAACACTTTCTCCTGTAAGTGCAGACTCCTCTGCTCTCAGAGATGAGGAGCTGATAAGTCTTGCGTCCGCACAAACTCTACAGCCTGCGCGCAGAGGTATCAGATCTCCCGGTACTATATCCTCGGTCGGGATCCTTCTCGCTTTTCCTCCTCTGATAACCTCTGCGGACGGCTGGGACATTTTTTTCAGAGCGTCTACGGCTTTTTCAGCCTTACATTCCTGAGCAGTACCTATGGCGGCATTCAGTATTACAATAATAAGGATCATTATCGGATCTGCAAGGTCGCCGCTGCCGGTTATTATGGATGTTATAAAGGATACTCCTGCAGCCGCAAGCAGTATAAGTACCATAAAGTCCAAAAACTGGGATAGGAATTTCACCGGAATGCTCTGCTTTTTCTTTGATGAGATGATATTTTTACCCTGAGCCGAAAGACGGCTGCGGGCTTCGGACTCAGTAAGTCCGCTTTTTGGGTCCGTTTTAAGTGAAGTATATATTTTATTCAGGTCAATGCTATGATAGTCCAATATTTCACCCTCCTGAAGCCGACTTGCAAATCGAGCTACTAATATATATAGCTTCAGAGGGATAAATATTCAATAAAAACACAAAGCGCAGTCGTAAAGACTGCGCTTTGTGCAAAAGGAAGGGATAATGAAAAAACAAAAAAGGGGAATTAGCAATTTTTTACAGACTTGGTGTCTGTATCTATATAGTAGCACATTATTTTTCTTTTTTCAAGTTTTTTTGAAAAAAATCGAGAAAAATATTACCCGGAGAACAAAATAGTCATTTTTGTGTTAAAAATTAGTCCTAAATTTTTGACTATTCTATTATTTATATAGTGCTTAAAAAGACAGACAGACGAAAAAACTACAAATCCAAAAGCTTAAGAAAGTCAGTAAAACAGCATAATTTCCTTTTATAGTGAAATAATAAACATTACAGATAATACCCTTCGGTAAAGAAAGCTTTCCCGGATAGCACAATAAAATATGATACTATTATGTCAAAAATATTTACGCCGCCCGTTAAAATGTTATGCTCGTCTTTCTTCAATACTCCTTTTATCATAGAAATGTTGTCCGGGCAGTCAGCACATATGTACAGCCAGATAATCCTCAACTACCTCATACAGCTGAGGAGGAAACACGCCAAGCTCGTCTATAAGCTGCTTTAGCTGACTTACGATTTCATAATTGTCCGATATGTCCTCGATGGTACAGCACTCATCTTCTTCGGAAAGCATTTTTGCGTCCTTGTTAAAAAGACGTAAGCCATAGACGTTAACAGGCTCGTTTTGACTTATAAAGAGCTTTGTCGTTATAATTTCACATTTGTATTCATAAATACTCTCCTCGATCTCATTTTCGTTATTTCGACACATTTCCATTATAATATACTCCTTGTAATACAATTCTACAGAAATACCATCGGTAGTTTTTCTAAAACAATTATACACAAGGACAAGTGAAAAATCAATACTATTTTGGCACTGTTTGTGACGAATTTAAAAAAATTATGCGAAAGTGTGAAAAACACCGTTTTATTTGCTCGTTTTTGATAACTTTTTTAACAAATATTTAAAAATGCGACCGGAATAAAAGAATAAAGAATAGAGAAAGGAATTAGGAATTAGGAGTGTGAATTAGGAGTGTGTTAAGTCAGGACTGAATTTGGAATTGTGAATACGGATACACAAAAACAGAATGGAAAAGTACACCTGTCTCCACTGCAAAGCAGCGCTAAGTGCCGCCCTGTGCGGTACCCCAAGGGCACTTCCTTCGGGCGCACGACGCGGAAAAAGAGGGACAATAAACCTAACCTGTACGCGTGCCAATAAGGTATAGGACACAACCAACTACAGTGCGCGAATTGACCGCGCCGTCAGCCATACTCACACAGAGCTTTGGTACGGGACACAACCAACTACAGTGCGCGTGTTGACCGAGCAGGCACTGCGCCGCGTGCCAAAAAGGCAGGCGGTAACACTAAGTAGAGTGCGCGAATTGCTCAGCGCGAGCACGCGCCGGGCACCGGGTTGACAGGGGAGGTGCTGTGGGGTAGAATTTGGAGGGGAAGTGATAGAATGGAAAAAACGCCGCTTTATGAGAGGCTTAGAAAACATAAAGAACTTGATAGGGCATCGTTTCATACACCTGGACATAAGTGTTCGGACTTTTTGCCAAAGGAACTGCTGAGCCTCGATCTGACAGAGCTGCCCGATACGGACGCATTGTATGAGGCTGACGGGGTAATAAGAGAAACCGAAAAAAACCTTGCAATACTGTTTGATACAAGACGATCGCTGATCTCCGCAGGAGGCTGTACACTCGCTATACAGACTATGCTCGCGTGTGCCGCTGTCAGGGGCAAAAAAATGATCTTTGCGAGAAATTCGCATAGAAGTGCTGCTGCCGCAGCCGCACTGCTCGGGATAACGCCTGTATGGGTAAGCCCCCAAAGCAGCGACTGCTTTACCGGCAGAGTAAGGGCAGAGGATATAGAAACAATATTAAAAAAAGAGGGCGATGTTTCCGCTGTTTATATTACATCGCCCGACTATTACGGAGAAATAACCGATATAGAGGCTCTCTCGCAGATCTGCAAAAGATATAACGCACTGTTGCTTGTCGATAATGCCCACGGATCACACCTTGCGTTCGGACGAAAAAATATGCACCCCATTCACCTCGGCGCCGACGCAAGCGCTTGCTCTCTTCATAAGACGCTGCCGGTGCTTACCGGCGGAGCGGCTCTTAACATAAATAATCAATTCATCGCCGATAATGCAAAGGAAAGTATGGCTCTCTTCGGGTCTACAAGCCCCTCATATCCTATAATGGCGTCTATAGATATTTGCTGCGGCTATATGCTCGACAGGGGTAAAAGAGACTATGCCGCGCTGGAGGATACCGTTGGGGAAATAAAGAGCATAGCAGCAAAAAAAGGTATAACTATTCCCTCGGGTATTTGCGATCCGCTAAGGATCTGTATAAATACCGAGTGTACAGGGCTTATTGAAAATCAGTATGAGTATTTTGCCCGATATGGTATAGACCCCGAGTTTTGCGACGGCAGTAATGTTGTGTTTATCTGTACCCCTTTTAACAGTGCATCGGATTTTGACAGACTGAAAAAGGCTATAAAGGCGCTTCCGGATAAAATAAAGGAACCAAAGCGCCACAGGGTACCACTGCCAAAGCAGGCGCTGCTTCCGAGGGACACCCTGTTTCTTCAAAAAGAAACTGTCGCGATAAAAAAAAGCCTTGGCAGGATATGCGCTGATCTGCTGTGTCCGTGTCCTCCGGGAGTGCCTGTAGCAGTACCCGGAGAAATAATAGACGAGGTCTGTATCGGCGTACTGGAAGAAATGGGTATAGAATACATAAAATGCATAAAATGAATATTTAATTATTCACACATTTTCAATTGATTTTAATCTTCGATAATGATACAATTAAATTATGACTGTGAAAAAATATAATAACTAAGGGTGTGTAATATGAAGTTACAAAGCATTCAATTTCCGAGAACAGGGATCTGTACGGAAGAGAATATGTATTTCAGGAGGAGCGGAAATATAGATTTTACCTGGGATAAGGACTATATGGTTATGTTCCATGATTCAACCGTCAGATTTGATACGTACTTTAACGGATGCTCTGCAGAAAAATGGTTCAAGTATACAAAAATAAAAAGAATTACAATTAACGTACATATAAAGGGTGTTTTCAGAATAACTCTTATGCGTAAGGAAAAAAGCCTTGACGGAAGTATAACCAAATTCCTCAGCGAGGAGACCTTTGGCGAGGAAGGTGTAGAAAATACATATTCCTTCCCCTTCAACAGTGAGTCAAACAGCGGAATGCTCTGCTTCCAGCTGCTGTGTCTCAGCAGCAAGGGTGTATTCTATGACGGATATTATGACGGCGAGATAAAGGAAGAAGATATAGACTATGTAAAGCTTGCCATTGATATCTGTACCTACAGAAGAGAAATATTTGTAAAGAAAAACATACTTGCCCTGAATGAAGATATAATCAGTAACGATGACTCCCCGATGAAGGGTCATCTGGAGATATTTGTACAGGATAACGCTTCTACTCTGGAGCGCGACGAGATCGTTATCAACGATAAGATACACCTTGTACAGAACAAGAACGTCGGCGGCGCCGGCGGCTTTACGCGCGGAATGATAGAGGCAAGAAAGCTGAAGGATTCCCATGGTCTTACCCATATGCTCGTTATGGATGATGATATAATCATAAATACCGACTCTATTTACCGTACCTTTGTAATACTGTCACTGCTAAAGGACGAATATAAGGACGCTTTTGTCGGAGGCGCTATGCTTCGTCTTGACAAGCAGTTTATCCAGACCGAGAACGGAGCGCGCTGGAACAAGGGCTATCTTATCTCGCACAAGTCGGGTCTTAACCTGCTCGATGTGGACGCCTGCCTGTATAATGAGTTTGAAGAAAAAACCGAGTTTAACGCATGGTGGTACTGCGCTTTCCCGATAGATGTTGTACAGGACGATAACCTGCCGCTGCCTATATTTATCAGAGGCGACGACGTAGAGTACGGACTGAGAAACCTCAGACACCTGATACTTATGAACGGTATATGCGTATGGCACGAGCCGTTCGAGAATAAGTACTCGTCCTCTATGTACTACTATATTTTCAGAAACAGACTTATAGACAACTCTATACATAATATGAAATATACGCGCCGCGAATTTATCCGCGACCTGCACGAGCAGGTGAAGCGCGAGATACAGTTCTACCGCTATAAAAATGCCGATCTGCTGATGGACGGCGTGAACGATTTCTATAACGGTATCGACTGGTTCAAGAAGCAGGACGGTCAGGCACTGCATCAGAGCGTTATGTCAAGAGGCTACAAGCTTCAGGATATAAACGACCTGCCGCTGCCCTTCTCATACCCCGCATATGAGCAGTCGTGCAGAATGCCAGAGCCTACCCTCAGACAGAGAATAATACGCGCCTTTACATATAACGGCATTATGCTGCCCTCTGTAAAGAAGGAGGACAACGAGATGCCCGTTGTAGCGCCTACCTTTACCGCAAGACCCACTAACTTCTACAGAGTGGACAAGGCGCTGAACTACGACTACTCCAGCCGTAGAGGCTTTGTAACGCAGAAGAGTATAAAGGAAACCATACGACTGCTTTACAAGCTGAAAAAAATCAAAATTAAATCAAGATATAAATATAAGCCTACCGTGCGTCAGTACTTTGAAAGAGGCAAAGAACTGATGACAATAGACTTCTGGAATCAGTATCTTGAGTTAAAATAAACTTCCGAAAAGGAGTGTAAAACATGAGTGATCCCGAAAGAAAAGAAAACGGACTTGTGCGTAAAGCCGAGGACTCACATCACGATGTCGGTATAGTAGGTTTGTGGTTTGGATTAAACTACGGTTCCATACTGACATACTATGCGCTGTACGAAATAGTTAACGCTATGGGTCACAGTGCTATGATGGTCAACAAGCCCGAGGTTCTGTGGCGTCCGAAGTACGCCGACAGGGAAACTGTTGCAAACAAATTCATCTACAAGTATTGCGGTGAAGAAAACATCACCTCATGCTACCACAGCTCTATGGACTATAAGGTTCTTAATAAAGTATGCGATACCTTTATAGTCGGTTCCGATGTTGTGTGGAACTATCAGATCTGCGGAGGAGCTGTAGGACAGTTTTTCTTCCTGGACTTTGTAAGGGACGACAAAAAGAAGATAGCTATGGCGAGCTCCTTCGGCTCGGGCTATGATGCTCCCGAGGAGGAAAGACTCCGCTCGGAGCAGTGTATGAAAAAATTCGACTATATCGGCGTCAGAGAAAACGAAGCAGTAAGTATCTGTAACGAGGTTTTCGGTGTACAGGCTGACAAGATAATGGATCCCGTATTCCTCTGCGACAGAAACGTATATCACAGACTTGCCGATAATTCCGAAGTGTCGGAGGATAAGAACTATGTTTCAAGCTATATTCTCGGCCCCGGCACAGAAAAAGCAGAGCTGCTGCAAAAGATAGCTGCCGGGCTTAACTGCGAGCTGAGGTGTCTGCCGAATCCGAATAACCCCGACAACTTTACAAAAGAGACAGGTCTGCCTGCTATAAAAGATCCGTCGGTAGAGGATTGGCTGTATTATTTCAAGCACACACAGTGCTATGTCGGAGACTCGTTCCACGGACTGTGCTTCTCCATTATATTTGAAAGACCCTTTGTCGTTATAGTAAACCGCGATCAGAGCCTTGCCAGATTCAGAACCCTGCTGAAGACCATCGGCTACGAAAACAGGATGATCAACATCGACGACGACGATATGTCGGAGGATGTCATAAACCAAAGAATAAAGGATATTCTGGCCCAGCCTATCGACTACGAAAAGGTAACGGCTATTATAAAAGAACAGGCCGCTGTTTCATATGATTGGCTCAAAAAGGCTATCGAGAGCAAAAAGGAGATCAAAAAATCCGAGGATGTTCGTCCGGAAACAGTAAGAAACAAAAAAATGGACGGTCTTGACCCGATAAATGTTTCGGGAGTACCCGAAGAGCTTTGCACGGGCTGCAGTGCATGTATGAACGTTTGTCCCGTGAACGCTATAAAAATGAAGCCTAACAGCGACGGCTTTATAGTGCCTGTAATTGATAACGAAAAATGCACCAAGTGTACCAAGTGTATCCGTACATGCCCTGCTGTAAATACCCGTCTGACAAACAGCCCTACGCCCAGTATAATAGCGGCTATGGCTGATGATGAAACCAGAATGGGCAGCTCTTCCGGCGGAATATTCACCGTTGCTGCCGAAAAGATCATCGAGCTTGGCGGATATGTCTGCGGAGCTGTTCTGGATTATGATAAAATACAGGTATCGCACAAAATAGTAAATACCAAGGAAGAACTTCAGGCACTGAGAGGTTCCAAGTATTTCCAGAGCGATATGGGACTTATTTACCGTGATATAAAGAAGTTGCTGAAAAACGAAGAGCTTGTGCTGTTTACGGGCACACCCTGTCAGGTAGCAGGACTAAAGGCATATCTCGGACGCGACTACGATAACCTTTACTGTATTGATATACTCTGTCACGGTGTTCCGAGCAGAGAACTGTTTAAAAAATATATCGACGAGGCAGCAGCCTCCCCCGAGCTTAACCCCGACGGAGCACCGCTAAAGCCGACTGCCATATACTTCCGCGACAAGGAAAGACACGGCTGGCGCAGCAGCTCATATATACGCATAGAGTTTGATAACGGAGCGGTCTATGAGAGCAGCCTGAAGGAGGGTGACTCCTTTGAAAAAGTGTTCCACGAAAAATATGCTCTCAGAAAATCGTGTGCGGACTGTATTTTCTGCGCCTTCCCGAGACAGGGCGATTTCTCTATGGGCGACTTCTGGGGCATAACCCAGTACAATAAGTCGATGGACGACGGCAAGGGTACATCTATAGTATTTATAAACAATCTCCACGGAAAAGAGCTTTTTGAGTCACTGAAACCCTCACTGTCAAAGACTGTCCCGATGAAGCTGCAGGCTCAGGAGATAAAGAAAAACAGGGTGCGCGCACTGTATCCCGCAAGCAGCGAAAGAGAGAGATTTTTGTCCCTCATAAAGAGCCGCTCGCTTGCAGAAAGTGTAAGGCTGACCGATACAAAGCATTACGATATAGGACTTGCAGTAAACTTCTACGCTGTAAATTTCGGCGGTGCTCTGACTCATTATGCACTTTATCATACTCTGGAGGATCTCGGCTACTCTACTCTTATGATAGAGCGCCCCGCAACCTCTAAAAACATCGGCGCCGTAACGGATTCATACAGACAGATACACCTCAGACCTCTGTACCCGGACTATGCCGTATCAAAGACCTATGCCGACAAAACAGAGATGAGAAAGTTTCTCAACCCCAAGTGCGATATGTTTATGGTAGGCTCGGACAAGCTGTTCAATTTTGTCCTGTATACTGCCCTTGATAAGTATACCTCTCTTGACTGGGTAGAGGACAGCAAGAAAAAAATAGCTTACTCCGCATCCTTCGGCAGAACGATGGGCGACCCTAAGGTTCACCGCGAGATGTCCTATTTCCTTAAAAAGTTTGACTATTTCAGCGTAAGAGAAAATGACACCGTAGATACCGTAAAGAATGTTTACGGCGTTTCGAAGGACGTCGAGTGGGTGCTCGATCCTGTTTTCCTGTGCGATCCCAAGCACTACAAAGCGCTTATCGACAGGTGCGAAAGAAAGACTCCCGAAAACTACGTCAGCTCTTACATTCTCGATCCGACAGAGGAAAAGCAGGCTATACTGCGTACCGTAATGGATAAGCTCAGCGTTGAGTGCGAGGTATTCTCGGAGTACAAGCGTCCTGACAAATACTTTGAGCCGCTCGGCGACCTTTACAAGGAACCGCTTCACACAGAGGAAAGACTTCAGAGTATAGCAAACTGTAAATACTTTGTTACAGACTCCTTCCACGGTATGTGCTTTGCAATACTTAACAGAAAGCCCTTTGTTGCCATTGTGAACAAGCGCAGGGGTGCTAACCGCTTCTACTCCATAGCAAAAATGCTCGGAGTGGAGGACAGGCTGATAGAAAGCATTGACGAGCTTACCGATGAAAGACTGACTTCAGAGATAGATTATGACAGAGTATTTGCCGTTATAGACAGAGAAAGAGCAAGATGTATAGAGTGGCTGAAAAACGCCCTCGAGGCTCCGAAGGTAAACTCTATGTCCGACTACGATATGATGCTGAAACTCTTGGATCGTCAGGACGAGAAGATAGATGTCATAAAGGGACTCATTCTCGGAATTTCGGAAAACCTCTCCTCTAAGCTTTCGGACAAGACCGATATATTCGACTACTTTGATACCCTTGAAGAAAAGAAGAAGGGCAACATTATCATTATTTCCGTAAAGGATACCCCCGGGCTTGCCCTTGACAGCTTTGTGGCAAAAAAGATAAAGGATCTCGGATTCAAGAGTGATCTGGAGGGTAAGCACGCCCACAGCTTCATAGGCATACTCAACGGCGGAACAGTCATATTTGAAAGACTGGGAGAGAAAGAGGATGAGCCGACAGAGACAAATCTTAAATTCGGCAAGTTCAGGCTTCACGTTACAAGCAGGACCTACAAAAACGGCAACGAGGCTATAATCGACATAAACGGTACCGATTATTCCAAAAATGAAAGAGGTCTGAATATAGTCGTTTATAACAAGCAGAAGGAAAAGCTCATAGACTCTGTATGCTTTGACACGCATTTCGACGATTTCAAGTGCACGAGATAAAAAAACGGGCTGTCCCGAGGACAGCCCGAAATATGAAAACGAATGGAGATACTGCTGACAATGACAGATAAAAACCGTGAAAGATATTCTGTAATAGCCAAAATAGTAAATAAATATTTTGAAAAGAGACAGGTGATCATTGTCGGTAATAATCCGGATCTTAAAACCGTCCTGTCGGACTACTGCGGCATCACAGAAATAAAGGAGATCAGCCCCGAAGCCGGCGACGACGTTAACGCGTATCTCAACAAAAAAGCAAAGAAGTATTATGTTGTAATTGATTCAATGAGGGGTAACACTGTAGCCAGAAAAATATTTTTGGATATGGGCTACAGGAAAATGAAGGATTTTGTCTTTACCGTTCGTGACAACATAATTATAAAGCCGGACTCAGGCGATTACAGCGATGAATACGGAAACATAGTACACTGCAAAAGCTGTCGTGTATATCTTGACGGCGATGCGGTGAACACAATAGTAAATGTGGACGATTCTGTTTCCTTCGGTGAGGGCTGTTCAATACGTATAAAAAACGGAGTAAGTATAAAGCTGAACATCGGCAAAGACTGCTCCTTTAAGGAGAGAGTAATGCTGACTCTTATCAGGGACGCAGAGATAACAATAAAAAGCGGTGTAACAGTAGGGCACGATACCCGTATCACAGCCGGATCCGGTTGCAATATAAAAATAGGCAAGGACAGCCTTATCGCGTATGAATGCAGGATTTATTCGGGTGACGCTCACGCAATCTTTGACACTGTGACAAAAAAGCGTATCAACAGTTATGAAAAGAACAACCCGAAAAACTCTATAGATATCGGGGATCACAACTGGATCTGTATGAGAGCCATTGTAATGAGCAGGTGTTCTACCGGTGTGTCCTGTATAATGGGCGCAGGAGCGGTTGTCAAGGGCAACTATCCGAACAATTGCGTGATCGCCGGAAATCCCTCAAGGATCGTGCGCAGAAATGTAGTCTGGACCCATGATATAACGGACACCGACCTTGACGTGGCTTGCCCGGCAGAGTACATAAGAATTACGGATGAACCCGACTGACTTGTCTGCTTATTTCATTAATCAAAAAATAAAATCAACGGCATCTGCCTTTTTGGCGGTGCCGTCGCTTTTTATAATCAGGAAGCACTGATAAAATCCGGTACATGTATTTACAGAATTTTATCGTTTGTTTTTTCTATAGGTCTTAAAGTGCAGTACGGTGCTGCCGTCTGTTACTGTTTTTTCATCGCAGAGATATGCGCTCTTGTTAAATTCGGGAAAAAACCTGTCTCCGGAAAAAAGCGCGTCTATCTCGGTAATATAAAGTATATCGGCATATTCTATAAAGAGCCTGTAAATGCTCTCGCCTCCTATTATAAATACTGTTTCATTTTTTGCAAGGTTCAGAATATCATCTACGTTGTTGCATTTTTCACAGCCTTCGGCAGAAAAAAGCCTGTTACGGGAAAAAACTATATTTCTCCTGTTTTTCAGAGGGTGTCCTATACTGTCATAGGTTTTCCTGCCCATAACTACCGTATGACCGAAGGTAATGTTTTTAAAGCGCTCCATATCCTTTTTCAGGCTCCACGGCAAAGCACCGTCCATGCCTATTACACGGTTTTTGTCATAAGCTGCGATAATACATATCATAGGATTCCCTTTCTAAGCTGTTCCACTGTTTTGTTAAGTATGGGGTGACGGTAGTAGGGGGCTATACTGCACAGTGGGATCAGCACAAAACTACGGTTCTGCATATCAATATGCGGAATATGCAGATCTTCTGTATCAAGAACAATATCGTCATAAAAAACAATATCGAGGTCTATTGTACGCGGACCCCAGCGCACCGTTCTTACGCGGTGAAGCTTTTTTTCGATAGTGTTCAGGATACTGAGCAGTGCCTGTGGTGAGTGATATGTAGAGAGCCTCAATGCGCAGTTCAGAAAATCATCCTGTAGTATGTCCCCGTAGGGCTTTGTTTCTATGATAGGGGATATTTGCTCCACAGCGCATCCCTCGGTTTTATTGAGTATTTTTATTGCAGCTCGTATACATTGTTCCTTGTTACCCATATTAGAGCCGATAGAGATAAACGCCGTATGTCTTTTCAGTTCTGAACGTACAGACGCATATTCTATCTCCTGTCCGACAGGCGCCCATGGCTTTTTCATTTCTATAACGACTCCCTCTGCCTCGGCAAAGCTGTCGAGTATCATACAGCAGGTCTTATATGCTGCTGTTTCCAGAAGGCTAAAGGTATTCTCACTTAGAAAAGAGGTTATACTCTCGCACAGCTTTGAATAATCGACGGTTTTTTGAATATCGTCGTTTATATCGGCAAACTCTGTTTTCAGGGTAACGCTGCAATCAAGCACAAATTTTTGTCCCAGGCTGTTTTCCTCTGGAAGCACGCCGTGTTTTCCGAAGAAAGAAAGTCCTTTTATATTAACGGTATTCATTTACATTCAGCTCCTTTTATTGCCATTGCCATTTTTACGGCTCTTACGTTTTCTTTTATATCGTGTACCCGAACGAAGGCGCAGCCGCTGAGCACCGCATAGACTGTTGTTACTATGGTGCCCTCTACTCTGTCGTTTTTTTCCAGGTGAAGCACGCTGTCTATTACCGATTTTCTCGAGCAGCCCAGCAGCACCGGATAACCCAGCTTTGTCAGCTTATCAAGGTGTTTTACGGCGCACAGGTTCATACTCTGAGTTTTTGCAAAGCCTATTCCGGGGTCTATTATTATCTTATCCCTGTCTATGCCTGCGGACTCTGCATATTTACACGACTCGCTAAGCTCTCTTATCATATCGGGCAAAAACTCATCATATTCGATTTTTTTCTTATTATGCATAATACAGCACGCAACATTATTATTTGCAATAACACCTGCCATTTTTTCATCTGCCCTGAGTCCCCATATATCATTAACGAGGTCTGCGCCTGCATTTACAGCGTGTTGAGCCACATCAGAGCGATAGGTATCCACAGATACGGGAATATCAAAATTATTTTTAATTTTTTCTATTACCGGCACAACTCGGTTTTTCTCTTCCTCTGCGCTTATTTCGGTAAAGCCGGGTCGGGTAGACTCGCCGCCGACGTCTATAATATGCGCGCCGTCTCTTATCATTTCTTCGGTATGCCTTAGTGCTGCGTCAATACTGTAATACATTCCCCCGTCAGAGAATGAGTCGGGCGTTACATTTAAAATACCCATAATATAGGTATTGTTTTTTGTATCAAAGCTTTTATTTCCTATTATCATTCATATCTCCCCTTACACTGTTCAGCAATCTATTTGTTTATTCTTTTTTTCCTCTGACCAATAGCACTCGTCTTTTGACTTACACAAAAAGCAAAGTCGGGAAAGTCTGTCGGCTTTTTTCAGAAGCTCTGACAGCGGGTCGTTATTTTTGAAATTTTTTTCCCTATGACAAAGAACGGCGTCACATATCTGCTCTGTTTCCGATTTATTATAGCCGCACTCCGGCAGTATAGTCTCAGCAAGTTTTTTCCCTGCCTCATTATGATCTATATTATTCTTATACTGCTCTGCTCTGCCTATATCGTGCAAAAGAGCAGCGGCATATATGACATCCTTCGGAATGTTTATTTTTTCCTCCAATGCCGTTATATACATTATTCTTGCCGTATCGAGCAGGTGCTCGAACGAATGCCGGCAAAACCTTCTGTCTTTTTCCAGCCTGTCTATTTCATCAAGTATTTTTCTGAATCTCTCGTTATCGCATATCCGTCTGACTCTTTCCATCTATCAGCGCCCCTTTTCCACACATAAATAATACCCCACCACCTCCCCCCCTGTCAAGCGCAGTGCCTGCGCTGTCAATTCGCGTACTCGAATTGGTAGTATCCCTACCTTATGGCACGCGTACGAGCGGGGTTTATTGTCCCTCTCCTTGCGCGCCACAGCACACAGGGTGCTGCTTGACGCTGCTTTGATGTGAGAATAAGTGTATTTGTCTTTT
>JAHKXX010000001.1 GCA_020627425.1 bacterium | reverse complement strand
TTAACGCTAAACAAGCGACAGCTTTTTAGCTATCGCTTGTCATATTCTCTTATTCTGTTTTATTCGGGTTTACCCCAACTATTGACAGAGAGCCCTTTTTATTAGTTTTATTAAAACTCGGCGCCGAGATTTTCCATAGAGTCGATAATAACAACGCACTCAGGATCTACATGCTGCATAATAAAGTACATCTGTTCTTCGGGAACGGCAACACAGCCGCCCGTCCGGGGCTTTCTGTCACCTATGCAGTGCAGGAATATTGCCGAGCCTTTGCCGGCGGTGCCGTCCTCGTTATAGCTGATATTCAGACAGTAACGGTATTCGTATTTGTAGTCTACGATATGCTCGCTGTCGTCTGTGTTCAGAGTCGGATAATCCTTTATGCTTACCATCCGGTTGTAGTTGTAGTTTGTATCGCCTGACCAATATGTATCCTCATCAACCTTTGTGTAGGGAATGGCACATCCGGGGTCCTCGTCTATACCAAATGCTTTGTTAAAGCTGAAGGTTCCTACAGGCGTTTTCAGATCGCCTTCCTTGGTCTTGCCCAAGCCCTCTTTACCGATAAAGCCGGGTGTGGAGGTTATCATCTTCCAGTTGCCGTCCTCGTCCTTTTCGTGCATTGAGATCCACGCCGTTGATCTTTCGTATCCTGCAACCACAAAAAGCTGCTTTGCGTCCTTTGCAGCGTCAAGCTTTTGTACCCATTCTGGCGAAGCCTCTTCCTCAGCACCAAGCCTTTCTCTCGGCGTGGTGAATTTCTTTCCGGAGTCCGTTTTTGTTGACTCAGTTGATGTTTCCGTTGATGCTTCTGCCGATGTCTCCGAGACTGTGGAAGCGGTCTGAGCCGAGCTTTGGGTATTTGTTGTACCGGAGCCGCTGCAACCGGAGAGTAACACTGTTGCTGCCAATACGGATGCAAAAATTATTCCTGTGAAGAATTTTTTTGTTTTCATTTTAAAAATCTCCTTTTTACTGAATGAGATCATTATGATCTCAATACTGCCTGATTTATTCGTAAGACCGATATTTCTGCATCGGCAAATGATTTTTGTCAATTTTCCGGCTATATTTCTATATCCGGAAAAGCGGTACCAAAGCTGTTTTCTGACGTAATTATAAAGGTGTATGTCTTGCCCTTGTCCGTTACAGTCAGCTCATATTTATTTTGCCGAACAGTTTATCTGTCGTCTTTTGTGTTGTTTTCATTATATCCCGTTATCCTTGCCAATTTGGAAAAGATTTTTCTATCATCAATTCAAACAACCACAACAAATCTATAACATAATTATAATTCCATCATTCTACATTGTCAAGCAGTATGCGGCAGCGGCGGAGTGCCTCCTGCGGTAGCGGCGGAGTGCCTCCACGTGACGCTGCCGCATTGGTGTAAAATAATTCTGGGTGTTTTGGAATAGGTGCAAGTAACGCGATTTAGTGTGATACACCAAGCAGAAAAGACAATACACTTATTCTCACATCAAAGCAGCGTCAAGCAGCACCCTGTGTGCTGTGGCGCGGAAGGAGAGGGACAATAAACCCCGCTCGTCCGCGTGCCAACAAAGTCGGTGGGTAATACTGACTCGAGTGCGCGGATTTGGGTGCAGCGTCACGCTGCCGCGAATCGACCGCGGAGGCACTCCGCC
>JAHKXX010000055.1 GCA_020627425.1 bacterium | reverse complement strand
TTCTATTTCGAGGATACCGCTTTTGTTGTCCTTGGAGCTTTTGACCTTTACTTTTCGGCTGAGGTGCTCGTTCAGTGCAAGCTCTACTTCATCATAAAACGGATTGCGCCGATGATGAGTCGGTGCTTCGGCAACATCCGACGCTTTGTTAAGAGTTTTGGAAAGCTTCTCTATGTCGCGTACCGTCAGATCCTTCTCCTTTATCAGCTTTGCTGTCTCTATCAGCTTATCCCGGTTTTCTATACTTAACAGCGCTCTTGCATGACCCGTTGTTATCGTACCGTCGGACAGCATTGAAAGAACCTCTTCGGGAAGATTCAGAAGTCTGAGAGCGTTCGCTATAACAGGTCTGCTCTTGCCGACTGTCTTTGATATCTCCTCCTGGGTCATACCGTATTTGTCGGATAAGACCTTGTAGCCCATAGCTTCCTCAACAGGAGTAAGATTCTCTCTCTGTAGGTTCTCTATCATTGATATTTCCATCATTTCGGAGTCGGACATCTCTCTGACGATAACGGGTACCTCCGAAAGTCCTGCCATACGGCATGCACGCCAGCGGCGCTCACCTGCTACCAGTAAATATCCGCCCTCCGGCATAGGCCGTACAAGCAGAGGCTGTAATACACCGTGAGCCGCAATAGAATCCGCAAGCTCACGCAGACCCTCCTCGTCAAATTCGTGTCTGGGTTGATCTCTGTTTGGCTCTATGTCGGATATTCTCAGCATAAGAGTGCTGTTTTCGTCGCCTGTGTCGTTTTCCATAAGTATCGCGTCAAGACCCTTTCCGAGTCCTCTCATTTTTGCAGCCATTTTCTTTACCTCCTATCTTTATCTTATTTTGTATTGTTGTCTATTATTTCCTGCGACAGCTCCATATATGCCTTGCTGCCCTTGTTTGATCTGTCAAAATACATTATAGGCAGTCCGAAGCTCGGAGCCTCCGAAAGTCTGACCGTTCTGGGTATTACTGTAGAAAATACCTTTCTCGGAAAGAATTTCTTTACCTCCTGTACTACCTGCTGTGTAAGATTAAGCCTGCCGTCATACATTGTCAGAAGCACACCCTCTATATCAAGAAAGCTGTTGTATCTGCGTTTTATTTTTCTGACAGAGTTCATCAGCTGTGACAGACCCTCCAGCGCGTAATACTCCGGCTGTATTGGAACCAGCAGAGTATCTGTAGCACAAAACGCATTTACCGTTATCAGTCCCAGCGACGGGGGACAGTCTATAAATATAAAGTCGTATTTGTCCTTTATCATAGTAAGGGCAGTTTTTAGTCTGCTTTCTCTGTTTTCAAGGTCTACAAGCTCTATTTCTGCCGCCGCAAGGTCTATGCTTGACGGGATTATATCCAGATTTTTAAAGTTAGTATGCATTATAACTTCTTCGGCGCCGCCTGCATTTATTATGATATTATATGCGGACTGCTTTACCGAGCGCTTATCTATTCCTACGCCGCTTGTGGCGTTGCCCTGTGGGTCAGTATCAACAAGCAGTACCTTTTTTCCTAAGCTTGCTGTTCCTGCCGCAGTATTAACGGCGGTCGTTGTTTTTCCTACACCGCCCTTTTGGTTGGTTACTGCAATTATTTTTCCCAAATTCAGCTTCCTCCACGGTAATAAACATTTTAAGGCAACACCCGCATTTATTTCTGCGTTGCTGCCTTTATCATTATATCATATAATACTTTAATTATCAATTAAAATCGGCGGAGTGCCTCCGCAGTCAAGCAGCGTGACGCTGCACCCTAAACGCGCACTCTGATTGGTGTTATCGCCTACCCTTTTGGCACGCGTACGAGTCTGGTTTATTGTCCCTCTCCGTCCGCGCCGTACGCCCGAAGGAAGTGCCCTTGGGGTACCGCACAGGGCGGCACTTGACGCTGGTTTGGAGTGTAGACTGATGTGTTTGTCTACTCTATTAAGTATACCTATAATCAGAGTACAGAAAATTGGAGCAGAGGTGTTTAGCACAATGTTTCACATGAAACATTGTGCTATGCTGTTCATCAAAATAAAATAACGTTTCACGTGAAACATATTAATAGAATATAGTAATTTCCGAAAATATGTGTTATAATAGGAAAGCAGGGTAATGAATTATAACTTATAATAAAACCAAGCGCGAATTAACAATTTGGAAAAGCAAGGTGAGTAAAGAAAGAACCCTTTCTTTACTCCAAAGCAGCACGAGCGCCGTCCTGTGCGGTACCCCAAGGGCACTTCCTTCGGGCGCGTGACGCGGACAAAGAGGGACAATAAACCAAATTCGTACGCGTGCCAAGAGAGTAGAAAACACAATCAACCCGAGTGCGCGAATTGGGTGCAGCGTCACGCTGCCGCAACAATGATTTCATACAGCGACAAAACAAGAGATATGGAGTTGATATTATGGAAATCATTCAGTATAATGACTATACAAGTGTAGAAGAAGCGGTAAAAAATAACGAACCTCTTATGGCTGTAATTGCCTTTGACGGCTCAAAGGCGTATGTGTGCCATCTGGATGATGGAGTAGAGCACCATATTCTGTTAATGAAGATGGGATATAAAGGAACAGAAATAGATCAGTTCTACCGGATCATTTTTGACAAAGACGGTGCAGACTGGACATTTATCTGTCCGCCCGATTACAAGGACATACCGTACAAAGATAAGAGGATCAGGCAGTTTTACCGTGACGGTATCAGCACTATATCCGAGTTTCTTTCCGAGTTCGGATATTTGTGTGACATACAAATACCAAAGCGCTACAAGCGCCATTTTGATGCTATGCTATAATAAACCAAGCCTGTACGCGTGCCAAAGAGGCAGGCGGCAACACCAAATAGAGTGCGCGTGTTGCCCCCGGCGGCTCGCCGGTTGATGCTATGCTATAACCACAAACCAAGCCTACGGCTTGCCTTTGCTTGCCCTAAGCAAAGCTTTTAATAAAAACAGATTTTTAACCCCGACAGGGGAGGAAGGAAGTAAAAAATGAAATTAGGAATAGTAGGTTTACCGAACGTAGGAAAAAGCACTCTGTTCAATGCTATAACGAATGCAGGAGCACAGTCCGCAAACTATCCGTTTTGTACCATAGAGCCGAACGTAGGTGTTGTTGCGGTTCCGGACAAACGACTTGACGCACTTGCAGAGATGTACAGCCCTGAGAAATACACTCCTGCGACAATTGAATTTGTAGATATAGCAGGTCTTGTAAAGGGAGCCTCAAAGGGTGAGGGACTCGGAAATAAATTCCTGTCGAATATCCGTGAGGTCGACGCGATAGTTCACGTTGTACGCTGTTTTGAAAATGATGATATAGTACACGTTGAAGGAAGCATAGACCCGAAAAGAGACATTGATACTATAAATGTAGAGCTTATACTTTCGGATATAGAGATTCTCGAGCGCAGAATGGACAAGACTCTGAAGCTTATAAAGGGTGACAAAAAGTATCAGGCAGACTACGATTTCTTTGCACGCGTAAAGCAAGCGCTTGACGAGGGCAAGCCCGCGCGTTCTGTAGAGTGTACGGAGGAGGAGGCAGAATTACTGGCGAGTGTTTCACTGCTTACAAACAAGCCTATAATATATGCCGCAAACCTGAGCGACACAGACTTCAAAAACGGCTCTGCCGATGACAACAAATATTTTCAGGTAGTAAAGCAGATAGCCGACAGTGAGCATGCCGGAGTTCTGCCCATATGTGCCGAGATAGAGTCCGAAATAGCAGGAATGGAGCCTGACGAGAAGGAGTTATTCCTGTCCGAGATGGGGCTTACCGAGTCCGGACTGGACAGGCTGATAAACGCATGCTATGATCTGCTGGGTCTTATTTCATATCTTACCGCAGGCAAGCCCGAGGTAAGGGCGTGGACGATAAAGAAGGGAACAAAGGCTCCACAGGCAGCCGGAAAGATACACACGGATTTCGAGCGCGGATTCATTCGTGCCGAGGTCGTTTCCTTTGATGATCTTATGTCCTGCGGTTCTATGTCTGCCGCCAAAGAAAAAGGTCTTGTCCGTTCCGAAGGCAAAGAATACATAATGAAAGACGGCGACATCGTCCTCTTCCGCTTCAACGTCTAGGCCCGGTGCCCGGGCGGTCAACTCTCTCTTGCCGCACGGCGGCAAGGGCGTGCACGGCACGCCGGAGCGTGGCTGGTACTTGTTACCGCCGACTACGGAGCACCGTCTCAAGTTGGGTTTATTATACCTCTTTGTCCGCGTCGTGCGCCCGAAGGAAGTGCCCTTGGGGTACCGCACAGGGCGGCACTTGACGCTGCTTTGGAGTGGAGGCAGATCTATTTCTCTATTCTGTTTTATTTATCCGAAAAAAGAATAACAAGCAAAAAATATACAAATAAAAAACGCATTGCCGTGATGGTAATGCGTTTTTGTTATTATTCCATTTTGGAGACAATTAATAGAATAGACGTATATATTTGTTACCACAATATACCAGCACGAGCGGCGCGTAAGCGCCGTGACGCGGATGAAGAGGGACAATAAAACCGGCTTGACCGCGTGCCTACAAAGCAGGCGGTAACACCAAGTAGAGTGCGCGAATTGACAGCGCAGGCACTGCGCCGCCGGCATCACGCTGCAGTTATCAGGATGACGGGGCGGACACCGTTGGAGGAGGTGACGTCTTCACCCGGAGATAAGGTACCGTCAGTGGTAACACAAACAGCCTTGTCGGGAGCAGAGAGGGTGCGTAACCACCACGAACTGTCAGAGGTGCGAGATGAACTGTCGGAGAAGAATTTCTTTGCTTCATCCTCTGCGAGTAACCATACATGATCCTCGGTTTCCGTGTCCTTTCCGTTGGCGTTTACGGCTTCCTTTATGTATGCTTTTTGCTTCTTTGAGAATGCATAGTTGTAAAAATCATGGTTCAGCCAGTCTCTGACATCGGAGCTTTCCCAGGTCACATTTTCATTATCGCTTGTGTAGCTGCTGCTTCTCAGGGTCTTTTCCAGAATGGCAACAACACCGTTGCTTGTGTCTATTATGCGCCATGTGAGCATTTCGTCATAGTACGAGCCGAGTATAAACGTGTCGCCTACGTTGCCCGAGGTCACTATAAGATTTGCAAGCTTCTTTGCAGAGTCGTTGTAGTCCTCTGCCTTTGAATATGCTTCTATAGCACCCGCAACATTACCGCCGGCACTCAGCGCGTCACCCTGCTTGTAGTATGTGGCGTTTAT
Source organism: bacterium (assembly GCA_020627425.1). Classification (GTDB taxonomy): domain Bacteria; phylum Bacillota; class Clostridia; order Oscillospirales; family Acutalibacteraceae; genus UBA1213. Next base: position 2,816 of record JAHKXX010000055.1, on the reverse strand, counting down.
CTGTTCTGCGGAGTCCTTGAAATCACCAAGCTCTGTAAAGGTAGCTATCGCACCCTCGTAGTCGCCCGAGTCTGCTGCTCCGAGGGCGGAGCTGTAGCGTATCTCGGGTATAACAACAGTCGGAACTATTATGGCAAGTATAACTCCGACAACGACTGCTGCTATGGCTATATTTCTCTTTCTCTTTTTCTTCTTTTCCTTGAGCTTTTCATCGTCTCTTTCCTTCTGCCAGTCAAGCTCTGCCTGTCTCTCCTTTTGCTTTATTTCGGCTATTCTCTTGTGGCAGTATTCTATCTTTTCGGCAGAATCCTTGTAGTCGATTATGTCCGTAAACTTTGTTATTGCGCGTTCAAGACTTTCTATTTTGTCGTATCTGACCTCCTGAACTGCGGACATATATTTGTCGTCAATAATAAACTCTCTGCTTCTCTTTATACATTCATTATATTTTTTGTCGGCGTCCCTGAAGCCAGACGCCTTGCGAAATTCTCTTGCGGCTCTCTCAAACTGACGTCTGTCGTTTGCCTTGCTCATAATATCAAGAGCGTTGTTATATACAGGCAAAAGCTCGGAACCGTGTCGGAGTAGTTCTGCTTTTTCATCACACTCTTTTATCCGTTTTGCCGAGTCCCTGAAGCCCGAGAGTGATTCGAACATTTCCTTTACACGCGCCAGCTCCTCCTCTGTCTCTGCTGTGTCCAAAGCAGACAAAGCACTGTTATAAAACGGAAGGAGTCTTGCTTCTCTTATCTTCTCGGCTTTTTTCTGACACTCTATAAGCTTTTGATCGGCGTCTCTGAAGCCTGAGATCCGTCTGAAGGCTTCCTCTGCCTGCTCACACTGCTGCTCTGTCAGGGCGGAGTTCAGCATAGCTACAGCAGAATTGTAGTTCGGTATCAGGCTTGCCTGTCTCAGCTCTTCGGCGCGGCGCATACACTCGGCTGCCTTTTGCTCGGTATCCCATATACCGCCCATACTGCGAAAGGCGTTTGCCGCGTCAATGCACTGCTGCTCTGTAGAGGCAGTGTTCATCAGGTTCATCGCGGAATAATACTGAGAGGTTATGCGGTTTCTGTATATTTCATTGTATTTTACCTGACACTCCTGAGCCTTTTTGTCCGCGTCCCACATACCGGAGAGCTTCATGAACTCGTTTGCCGCATCAATGCACTGCTGCTCCGTTGTGGCGGTATTCAGCATATTGAGTGCGGCATAGTATTGCTGTAACAGTGTATTCTGATGATACTCTGCGGCTTTTCGCAGACATTCGTCAGCTTTCTGGGCTGCGTCCATAAAGTCGGCTATTTTCCTGAAGGCTTCTGCTGCCTCTGTCATTTCTTCCTCGTTAGAGGCGTCGTTCATCTTCTGCAGTGCCTGGTTATAGCTGTGTATATATATCTGCTTGCGGTTTCTGTCATTTATGTATTCGATATAGGAGGAAAGCTCGTTTTTCAGCTCATCGTCGCAGAACCGCGTACACATTATATAGTCATAGTTGTTATCGAACGTGTCGGCGCAGTATTTCAGAGAATCGCGGGTACGGCACTTAAGCTCGGACATCAGTCTGCCGAGATATGCCTGTGGATTTTTAGGATCAATATCCAGTACATTTTCACAGTATTCATCAGCCGCTGTCCAGTTGCCTATACTAAGGGACGTGATTATATTCTGTACCAGTTCAGAGATACTCAGAGTATTGTCAACCCCAAGGTCGCTGTCGGTGATCTCGTCGGTCTTTCCTTCAAGAACCTTACCGATGATCTTGCTTATATCATCCATATAGCTGATCCTGCCCAAATCCTTAGCACCGAAGGCGGCAAGCTCGTGTGGAATATCCGCCTGTCTCATATCCTTAAAGGAAGGGATCAGAATTTTTTCGGGATACATCGGCAGCAGTCTTTTAAAGGTTGACCATTCATTTTTGATACTTATATCCTCAAAGCTTTCCCTCGAGGTACCGAGGACCAGCATAACCTTAGAGCTTGTAATACCGGAATATATATAAGCCTGTTTGTCGCTGTCGGATTTATTTTCAAGTGTTATTTCCGAACAGAACACCTTGTAGCCCTCACTCGACAGGACGAAATAGATATTCTGAGCAAGCAGGCTTTCAGAGGTCAATGCGCCCGTCTCGTCCTTTTCCTTATGACAGATAAAAACATCAAACGGTTTTTCCTTATCGGCAATACTATGTATAGCCTTATGAACGCTTTCTATCTCGCTTGCTTGTTTATGAATGATATTTTTTTGCTGATTATCGGCAAGGCTGAATGCTTTTACATAGTTTCTGTCATCAAACAATGAAACAGGCTGAGATCTGTAGACCTTTGGCACGATACGACCGGACTCAAAGTCGTTTTTATAGACAACTCCATAGCGGCACAGAGCCATTCTCCAGTTAATATCTATATCAAAGGGATTTTCGGACAAAGCCTCCTTCAGAAGGTCGATTGCCTTATCAAACTGTTTTGTTCGTCTGAACATATCTGCTTCGTTCAGAATATTTACAACAGAATCGTACCGTGCAAACGGTACTGTCTGCACAGTATGACAAACAGGACATTCGGATACATTTATCCCATCCTGTGTATACAGAGTATCTCCACAAATCTTACATTTTAACAAAGACATATATCCATCCCCCGGCGGAGTGCCTCCGGCGCAGTGCCTGCGCTGTCAATTCGCGGCACAGTGCCTGTGCTGTCAATTCGCGCACTCGAATTAGTTTTACCGCCTACTCTTTGGCACGCGTACGAGTTGAGTTTATTGTACGGTACCGTCCGCGTCACGCGCCCGAAGGAAGTGCCCTTGGGGTA
>JAHKXX010000054.1 GCA_020627425.1 bacterium | reverse complement strand
GACGAGCAGCCGGCAAGCCCACTCCGGTCTCACAGATATCTACTGAAGATGAGCAGCGCTATTATACAGGATCATCTGAGCTTGACCGTGTGCTCGGCGGAGGTATAGTAAAAGGCTCTCTTGTACTGCTCGGCGGCGACCCCGGTATAGGAAAGTCCACAATACTTATGCAGGTGTGCGAGCACCTGGGGAAAATACTGAAAATACTCTATATCTCTGGCGAAGAATCAAAGCGCCAGATAAAGCTGAGAGCAACAAGACTCGGTGTAAACAGTGATAATATGTATATACTCACCGAAACGGATATAGAATCAGTCGTCAGCACCATTCAGGAGGAAAACCCCGACATTGTAATGGTGGACTCCATACAGACCATGAACTACAGCGCCCTCAATTCCTCCCCCGGCAGCGTCACCCAGGTAAGGGAATGTACGAATATCCTTATGAGAACCTCAAAAATGCTCGATATACCGTGTATCGTAGTGGGACACGTCAACAAGGACGGCGCCATAGCAGGGCCAAAGGTACTCGAGCATATCGTAGACGCGGTACTCTACTTCGAGGGCGACAAACAGATGTCCTACAGGATACTGCGCGCGGTAAAAAACAGATACGGCTCTACAAACGAGATAGGCGTATTCAATATGGGCGACAAGGGTCTCTGCGAAGTAGAAAACCCGTCGCTTATGCTGCTCTCCGGCAGACCGAAGAATGTATCAGGCACCTGCGTCGCGTGTACTATGGAGGGCAGCCGACCGATACTTGCGGAGATACAGGGTCTTGTGACAAACTCCGGCTACGGAAACCCCAGAAGAATGTGTACGGGCTTTGATTATAACAGAATGTCTATGCTGCTTGCCGTACTCGAAAAACGCTGCGGCTACTATTTCTCGACGCTGGACGCGTATGTAAATGTTATCGGCGGGCTGAGGCTTGACGAGCCTGCGGCAGACCTCGCCGTAGCGCTGTCCCTTGTCAGCAGTCTTAAAGACATAATAGTGCCCGATGATGTAGTAGCCTTTGGCGAGGTAGGACTGACGGGAGAGATACGCTCGGTAAACAGAGCGTCACTCCGAGTAAACGAAGCAGCCCGACTGGGTTTTAAAAAATGCATACTCCCCTATCATTCCTTAAAAAGTGTCACTCTGCCCTCTGACTGCGAGCTGGAGCTCGTTGCTGTACGCAGTATCCGCGACGCTGTCTCTGCCCTGTAGGGCTGACGGCTTTTGACTTATTATTTTATATATACAGCCCCCTGACTCGGTATTACTGACTGTGGACACCTGTGACAGGGTACAGCACCCGTCCTGCTGATATATACACTTCTCCGAGCAAGGAATAAACACCACAAAAACCACCTCTGTTACTATTTTGTCACAGGGAATATATATTATGCAACAGGTATAAGAAAAGCCGACCCGTTTTTTGATTACGGATCGGCTTTTTTTGTCAGTCCACACTCTTAAGACTTTCTACCATACTTATTTTTTTCATCTTGAAATACATTATCAGGTTAACAAGTCCCGAGAACACGAACGTCAGCACAAAGCTCTTTATATAAGTCAGCACTGTGACAACTTTGGGGAACATTACCATATCCATCTGTATCGACTCTATAATAAACATAGAGAGGAACCACCCCAGCCCCAATCCGACTACAGAGCCGACAAGCGTCAGCACTATATTCTCGCGGTATACATAGTTTGCCGTCTCTAAATCGTAGAACCCGAGGACCTTTATCGTTGCTATCTCTCTGACTCTCTCGGCTACGTTTATATTTGTCAGGTTATACAGCACTACAAACGCCAGCAGTCCTGCGGAGAAGATAATTACATAAACAATAACGTCCAGAGAGCTAAGCATATCGTTTATGGAATCCACCTGTTCTGATATAAGCGAAACGGTGAGTATATCATCATTCTTCATCCAGTCATAGGATATTTGTCTGTCGTCACCCTTATACTGCTCCTTTATACCCGTAAATACTACGTTATAGTCCACGGGCTTTTTATTTACCGAAGAGAAAAGTGATGGCGTCATATAGATGATATTTCCTGCATAGTTTTCGACTATGCCGCCGACCTTTACCGTGTACTTATCTTCATCTATAGTAAAGGTCATGGTATCGCCCTTTTTGAGTCCTGTCACTTCCGACAGCCTCTCGTTTATTACTGCACCGTCATCGGTAAGCTCTACGGCCTTTCCGCTCACCCTGTCGCGCAGGACGAACATTTTCTGAAATTCTTCCTTATCCTGCCCTACCACTATGCGAAGATTTATTTTTTCCTTCTGGTCGTTATAATAAACGTCCGTCCAGACCTGACTGCCGAGCATTACTCCGCTAAAGCGCTCATCCCCCCGAAACTCCGACATAAGATAAGCCTTTTCGTCAGCTGTTCCCGACTCCTTCATAGCATATATCTGGTCATATTTTGTCAGCTCTCCGAACTGCCTGTCTCCTATAACGGTTATGGAGTCCTTAAGCCCAAAGCCTGCTACGACCAGCGCCGTACAGCCTGCTACACCCACCACCGTCATAAAGAATCTGACCTTGTAGCGCAGCAGGTTTCTTGCCGTTACCTTCGAGGTGAAATTCATCCTTCTCCATATAGGAGTAATATATTCGAGGAATATTCTCTTTCCGGGCTTTGGCGCCTTCGGGCGCATAAGCGTAGCCGGAGCTGCTCTGAGCTCGCTCATACACGCAAACAGAGCCACGGCGCAGGTACATACTATACCGACACCCGAAGACACAAACAGGTTTTCCCACGACACCGTAAGCCTTGTCGGGGGCAGCGTATACATAATACCGTACGTCCACACTATTATATACGGCAAAGTCATGACCCCGGCAAAGCCGCCGATAGCGCTGCCGAGTACGGAAGCCGAAGCGGAGTATATTATGTACTTGGCGCTTATCTTCAGCCTTGAGTATCCGAGAGCCTTCAGCGTACCTATCTCTGTTCTTCTCTCCTCTACCATTCTGGTCATAGTCGTCAGGCACACAAGTACCGCTACTATGATAAAGAATATCGGGAACACTACCGAGACACTGTCTACCCTCTGGGCGTCCTCCTCCAGTCCCGAAAATCCCGGGAAATTTGTTCTGTCATAGACGTACCACTTAGCGTCCTCGAGTGCCTCGAGCTTTTCGTCCGCGTCGTCGAGCTTCTTTTTTGCGTCCGTGAGAGCATAGTGCGCCTCGCTCTTACCCTTTATCAGGTTCTCTCTTGCAAGCTTCAGCTCTTTTAAACCGTTTTCGTACTGCGTTTTCACTTCCTGCTCGCCGTTTTGTATTTCTGCCTTTGAGTCGCTTACTTTTTTCTCTGCTGCCTGTAGCTGCAGTGCGCCTGTTACCATGGCGTTTTCATATTCTATCTTTCCGTTTTCAAGTTCTGCCTTTGCAAGGGTAAGCTTGTTTTCAGCTTCACTCAGTTCTACTGCTCCCTGTTCGCTCTGAGTATCAAGCTCCTGCTGTGCGGCGTCGAGTTTTTCCTTAGCTTTACTAAGCTCTTTTTCTCCGTCGCTTAGGGCTTTTTTACCATCGTCATACTGCTTTTGATATTCGTCCAGCTTGTCTTTATAGCTGTCAAGCTTGCCGTTAAGCTCCGAAAGCCTTGACTGTACACTGTCTGTCAGTGGTATATCCTCTATCTCGGCAAGTATCTCGTCTACTCTGTACTGTGTTTCGTCTATCAGTGAATTAAGCGTGTCTATCGCGGTTTTAAGCAACGACATCTTTTGCTCTGCGTCAGGCTTTGTCGAGGAATAGAATATGAGGTACTCTGAGTCATATTCCTTTTTTGCCGCGTCAAGCTTTGATTGTGCCTGTTTTATCTTTGTATCATAAGTAAGCTTTGCACTGTTATATTCTGCCTGTGCCCGTGAGAGGGCTGTCTGTGAGTCCGTCAGCTTTTTCTTTGCTTCATCTATTCCCTTTGTATACTCTTCCTGAGCCTTTTTTAGCTCTTCTTCGCCTTTACTAAGCTCCTTTTTGCCGTCAAACAGCTTTTGTCTGCCCTTTGCTATCTCGGTATCAAGCTTCTTTTCACCGTCCCTGAGCTTTTTTTCGCCGTCACTAAGCTTTTTTTCCGTATCCTGTTTTTTATCGTCATATTCTTTTTGGGCGTCCGCAAGCTCTTTTTTGGCGTCTGCGAGTGTTGTGGAATTAAAGCGGCTGATACAGCCGTCGGACTCTGCTTCTACTTTGTCAAGGTCTCTTGCCGCCTGCTCGTCATATTCATTGGAAAAGTCCGACACGCCCATAGATGAGGCTTTTGTTCTGAGGTACATATTTGTATATCTCTCAAGGGTAAAATCCTCAGGCAGGATCATCATATAGAACAGCACCGAGCCGTTACCTATAGTTGAATTACCGCGCGAGAAGGTAATATACATAGGCGACTCTACAACGCCTACGATCTTATACTCTGTATGCTTTATGAAATCTGTTGTATCATTATTCTCACATTTTTTATTGAATTTTATCGTATCACCGATATGATAGCCCGACATAGATAGGTAGTAGCTTTCTATAACGCACTCGCCCTCTTTTACGGGCAGACGTCCGTCCGACAGTACAGGCTCGTTTATAACAACGCTGCTTGTATCGGTTTTCTTCGGCAGCGAATAAACGCGCACGACGCTGTCGTCGCTATCCCTTGACACCAGCAGGTCTGCGCTATACCCCGGCGACACATCCGTAACGCAGTCAAGCCCCTTCAGAGTCTTTACATCATCATCATCAAAGCCGACCGTAGACACAACGCTTATATCCGACAGATGCTGGTTCTGAAAATACTGTCTCGCTGTTTCTATCATACTCGGGCTTGCTGAGCGCAGTCCCGTATAAAACCCCACGCTGATACCGATTATCGCCAATATCGAAATAAATCTTGATTTTGTATTCCATATCTCTCTGAATATATTTTTCCTTAATGCACTTCTCTTCAGTAAAATCACCTCCGGCGCAGTGCCTGCGCAGTCGATTCGCGCACTGTAGTTAGTTGTTACCGCCTACCTTCTTGGCACGCGGTCAAGCTTGGTTTATTATACCTCTTTTTCCGCACCACGCCGCACAGGGCGGCGCTTAGCGCTGGTTTTGAATAAAGGTTGGTATATTTGTCTATTCTATTTGGTGTATCCACGTAATCTCATATTAGTGAATACTTAAACACAAAAAACAATAATGATTATTGTAATTAAACTCAGACTTGCTGCACTTCTTTATAGAGACAACGAATAGAGTGGAAAATATACTTGTCTCCACTCAAAATCAGCACGAGTGGCACCCTGAGTGCCACGACGCGGAATGAAAGGGACAATAAACTCAACTCGTACGCGTGCCAACAAAGTCGGCGGTAACACCAACTACAGTGCGCGAATTGACAGCCCGGGCACCGGGCCTACCAGTTGATGGAGTCTATGGGGAGGGGAGTGGGGTTGTGGACGTTTTCTGTTACCTTGCCACTGCGCATACGGATAACACGGTCAGCCATAGGAGTTATGGCTGAGTTGTGAGTAATCAGTACAACGGTCATCCCGTCCTGCTTGCACTTGCTTTGCAGTAAACGTAAGATGTTTTTGCCTGTGTTGTAGTCCAAAGCACCCGTAGGCTCGTCGCATAAAAGCAGCTTCGGCTTTTTCGCAAGCGCCCTCGCTATTGATACACGCTGCTGCTCGCCGCCCGATAGTTGTGACGGAAAGTTGTCCTTTCTGTCGGAAAGCCCTACACTGTCGAGTACCTCGGCGGCATCCAGATGATCTCTGCATATCTGGGTAGCCAGCTCTACGTTTTCCTTTGCAGTCAGGTTTGGTATCAGATTGTAAAACTGGAATACAAACCCAATGTCATACCGCCTGTAGGCTACTAAGTCCTTGCCCGACAGACGGCTGACGTCCCTTCCGCCGACACTTATTTTACCTTCGTCACAGGTATCAATACCGCCGAGAATGTTCAGAACAGTCGTCTTTCCTGCACCGGACAGACCGACTACCACCGCAAACTCGCCCTCGTTTATCGAGAAGGTGACTCCGTCTGCTGCGGTTATAGTCACCTCTCCCATTTTATAGCGCTTGTAAACATTGTCAAATACTACAAAATCTTCCATTCTGTCACCATTATGCGCTGTATATTCCCCGAAGCATTTCTTCACAGAATTCAGCTGTCTGCTTTATAGTGTTTTCATCAAACGGCGAACTTAGCCCCGCACTTTCTACAAGCTCGTCAAAGGTCTTTGTGCCTGCTCCCCTGACAAGAGTCATATAGCGATCCCATGCCTGCTTCTCGTCACGCTGCATTATTTCAAAAAATTCAAGGGCTACGGTCTGTGCCAGACAGTAGTCGATATAATAAAATGGGTTTTCATAGATATGGATCTGCCGCTGCCATGCCTTGCCCTCTCCGTAAAAAGGAGAGCCGTCAAGCCTTATCCACGGCATATATACACCCGTCAGCTCCTTCCACACGTTGTGCCTTTGCAGCGGAGTCATAGCAGGGTTTTCGTATACGATATGCTGAAAATGGTCTACCATACAGCCGTAGGGTATAAATGTTATCGCACCGAAAAGGTGGTTGTATCGAAACTTCTGACTGTCCTTACCAAAGAACTCGTCGCTGCACCTCCACCCGAAAAACTCCATCGTCATAGAGTGTATCTCGCACGCATCAAGCGTGGGGCTTTGGTTGTCCGTGGGATGTATGTTTCTTGCGACATAATAAGCAAAGGCGTGGCCTGCTTCGTGGGTAACAGTCTCTACATCATCTGCCGTACCGTTAAAATTAGCAAATATAAACGGCACCTTGTAGTCAAGAAGCTGAGT
>JAHKXX010000053.1 GCA_020627425.1 bacterium | reverse complement strand
GCAGCAATAATTGAGTCAAAATGCATATCCTCAATTTTAAGCTCCATACCAAGCTCGTCTGCAATAGCCTGGACTATCTGCATATCTATACCTGTAATTTCTCCGTTTTCACGGTATTCATATGGAGCGAACTCTGCGTTTGTAGCTACTACAAGCTTGCCGTTTCTCTCTACATCCTTTGCCTTATAAGGAGTCTTGCCAAGCTCATCTTCGGAGCCTGTGAAGTTTTTCTCTATTGACCGGAGTGTACCGTCCTTATCAAGCTTATCAATAGCGGCATTTAGCTTATCAAGAAGCTCTTTGTTGCCTTTTTTTACGCACATAGCGTAGCTTTCCTTTTGCAGCTCTTCATCAAGCATTTTGATGTCGCTGTTCTGGTTCAGAAAATACTGTGACGGCAGCTTGTCGAGTATCATACAGTCAACCTTGCCCTGTTTTAGTGCCTGTACCGCGTCGGCAGCCTTGTTGAATCTCTGTACTGTTGTACCGTCGTTCTTCTTTTCGTATTCGGTCGCGATAGTGTCGCCCGTTGTGCCGAGCTGTACACCGATACGTTTTCCGGGCAGATCGGCGGATGAGCTTACCTTTCCCGTATTCCCCCCGGCAGCGTTTACAAGGCTTGGTGCCGAAATATTCAGCATTACAGTAAACACTGTCGCAAGCAGTAAAATAAGTGCCATAAGTTTTACGGCATTTCTGCTCTTGGTTATTCTTCTGTACATTTTTTGATTCTCCTTTTTGATGTACTGGTTTTAAAAGCCTCTACAATAATAACACATTCTTACACCTTTCTCAATAGGTTGTTTATCATAATTAACCAAAACACGATAGACAGTTTAGAAATTACTGAAGACTGAAGAAGTAATAATGCTTACGGGAACACACGTCATACTCGCTCTACTTATTTTTGGATACAATAAGTAGAGAAGAGAAATATACTCATTTTCACTTCAAAGCAGCGCTAAGCGGCGCCCTGAGCGCCGTGACGCGGAAAAAGAGGTACAATAAATCAAACCCGTACGCGTGCCAAAAAGTAGGCGGTAACATCAAGTCGAGTGCGCGAATTGACAGCGGCGGCACGCCGCTTGACGGGGGGAGGAAAATATAGTACAATAGGGGAAAGTGGTTTTGGACGGATCAAAAGAATATGGGGAGACAGCCGAATTTCCGTTACGGGGATTCGGTCAGTGTTCATTACTATGTTTTTTATTAATGAGATTTATATAAAAATATTAATTTATCGGGAGGTAATTAAATAGTGCTATCAGACTACAACAGAAAAAACTCATCAAGGAACGGCAAAAAAAATAAGGTCGTAAACAAAAAGCCTATGAGTAAGGCACAGGTAAAAAGCTATAATTATGAACGAAACACAAAGCTTTTTGAAAGGGTACAGCCACGCTCAAGGGCATCAGATCAAATGCTTGGGGGTGAGGGAGTAGTGATCTCGGACATTTTGCCTGCAAGGAATAATAATCCATCGGTGACACTCGGTGAAAACAGATCAGCAGCTTTGCGCGAAAAGAGCAATAGCCGCAGCCAGAAAACGACAAAATCCGGTCAGGGATATAAGCAGTATTTAAAGAATGATAATGCGTCGGTAAAAATTACATTTCTCGGGGGACTTAATGAGATCGGAAAAAATATCACCCTCTTTGAGTGTAACGGCGATATGTTTCTGCTTGACTGCGGAATGGCGTTTCCTGACGGCGATATGCTCGGCGTAGACCTTGTTATACCGGATTTCTCTTATCTGGAGCGTAATAAAGATAAGATAAAGGGTATAGTTCTCACACACGGTCACGAGGATCATATAGGCGCACTGCCGTATCTGCTGAAAAACCTTAACTTCCCCATATACGGAACCGCACTGACCCTCGGTCTTGTCGGCAGTAAGCTCAAGGAACATAACCTTCAGAATAAGGTAAAAATGAATGTCGTAAGCCCCGGACAGAGAATAAAGCTCGGGTGCTTCTCTATCGAATTTATACACGTAAATCATTCCATACCCGACTCTGTGGGTATGGCTATACACACTCCGGCAGGAACTATAGTACACACGGGCGACTTCAAGATAGACTGTACGCCTACTACCGGCGGAATGATCGATCTCGCGCGCTTTGCAGAGCTTGGTAAGAGCGGCGTGCTTGCGCTTATGGCTGACTCTACCAACGCCGAAAGACCCGGCTATACTATGACAGAGCAAAAGGTAGGCCATACCTTTGACGTGCTGTTTAAGGAAGCCGAGAAGAAAAGAATAATAATAGCTACCTTTGCCTCTAATATCGGCAGAATACAGCAGATACTTGACTGTGCGAAAAAATACGGCAGAAAGGTCGCTTTCTCGGGCAGAAGTATGATAAACTATATGACGATTGCGTCCGAGCTTGGCTATGTCGAAGTACCCGAGGGACTTATAATAGATATAGATATGCTGCCGCACTATACAAACGAGGAGATAGTCCTCGTTACTACGGGCAGCCAGGGTGAGCCTATGTCCGCACTGTCGAGAATGGCTTATTCCGATCACAGAAAAGTAGCAGTAGGACCCGAGGACTATATAATAATATCCGCAAAGCCTATACCCGGAAACGAAAAAACAGTCGGTACCGTAATAAACGAGTTGATGAAGCACGGCTGCAAGGTCGTTTATGAGTCTATGTACGAGGTGCATGTCTCCGGACACGCGTGTCAGGAGGAACTGAAGCTGATACAGGGACTCACCAAGCCAAGATACTTTATTCCTGTACACGGCGAGCAAAAGCACCTTGTAAAGCACGCACAGCTTGCTATGGAGATGGGTATGCCGAGATCAAACATATTTATCGGCGATATAGGAAATGTAGTGGAAGTCAGCCGTAACGGACTCAAGCAGCTGCCGAGTGTTCCTGCCGGAAAGGTGCTTGTAGACGGTCTCGGAGTAGGAGACGTCGGAAGTATAGTTCTTCGCGACAGAAAACACCTCGGTCAGGACGGACTTATAGTAGTTGTTGTTACCCTTGACCGCGAGGACGGACATATTATCGCAGGACCCGATATTGTGTCACGCGGCTTTGTATATGTCCGCGAGAGCGAACCGCTTATGGATGACGCGAGACACGCCGTTCTTCATGCCCTTGAGGACTGTGAAAATGACGGCGTTCATGAGTGGGGAGTGCTGAAAAACGCAATAAAGGACGAGCTGTCAAGAACGCTTTATGACAAAACCAGAAGAAGTCCTATGATCCTTCCTATCATTATGGAGGTATGACCCCAAAAATACAGCGGCAGCTTAGTGTGCACAGGCTGCCGCGATACATAGCTTTTAAGTGATATACAGTAAGCCGGTGGTAATTTTTGAAAAAAGACATAAATAACAGATATATAAATCCGCTGTTTCTGGTGCTTGGAGTAGCCATGCTTATTATGGCAGGAGCATCACTGTTCTTCAATATATATCTATTTCTCGGTGAGATGGTGGTCGCTGTCATCAGTATATCGGCGGTCGTGATAAGTATAGTAAGACTGAAGCGCTATCTCGTTAATGTAATGACGGACGGACTTACTACAATAAACGACCCCGATAACCGTATTATTAACAGCGTTGCCCTGCCTGCTGTGGTAATAGGCACGGATAACGAAATAGTTCTTTATAACGAAGCTTTCAAAAATGATCTGTGTAACGGAGAAAGTCCGGTTGGAAACAATATTGCCGAGTATCTGTCAAATAAAAACCCCGATACTATGTATCAGGATAACGGCGTCGATACCTTCCACAACGGTAAATGGTATATAGTCTTTGCCGTAAGGAACAGTACGGGTGCGGCGGTTTATTTTGCCGACGACAATACCTATAAGGAAAACTCGGACGAGTATATAGAATCCCGCCCCGTTGTCGCTATAATCGCCTTTGATAACAGTGAGGAGCTGGAACGCGAGACCGAGGAGGGTATGGCAAGCCTGATAACCGTTTCGGTAGAGAAGGTTATTGTAAAATGGGTATCCTCTACTACAGGCTTCTATAAAAAGCTCAGCGGCGGACGTTATCTCGTTGTTATGGAGGAAAGATATATAAAAAAATTCATCGGGGAAAAGTTTAAAATACTCGAGGAAATAAGAGAAATAAAAATAAGCGACAGAATGAACGCGACTATCTCTATCGGCGTCGGACGAGGCGGCTGTACCTTTAAGGAAAACGAGCTTTGGGCAAGACAGGCGCTGGAAATGGCTCTCGGCAGAGGCGGCGATCAGGCTGCCGTAAAAAAGGCGGAGACCTACAAATTCTTTGGCGGCGTGTCAAAAGGTATAGAAAAGCGCGACAAGGTACGTACCCGTGTTATTGCAGCTACCCTTACCGAGCATATTAATAACAGCAGTAATGTTCTGATCATGGGACACAGGTATTCCGACCTGGACGCCGTAGGCTCTGCTATAGGTATGTGGAGCGCTGTTGTAAAGGGGCTTCACCACAACGCATATATAGTTATCAACAAACAGCAGACCCTCGCAAGGGCTCTTGTCACAAGCTTTGAGAAGGCGGGCTTTGAGAGTATTTTTAAAAGCGAGAGCGAGGCTCTCGACCTGCTTGACGATCATTCGCTTGTTATTATTGTGGATACTCACTCGCCGAACTTCCTTGAGTCAAAGGCTTTATATGAGCGCAGCAAGAGAATAGTCGTTATCGACCACCACAGAATGATGGTAAACCATATAGACAATTCTCTCGTGTTCTATCACGAGCCGTATGCCTCCTCCGCCTCAGAGATGGTAGCAGAGCTGGTACAGTACCTAGGCGACGGCAGTCTCAGCAGACTGGAGAGCGAGGCGCTGCTTGCAGGAATAATGCTGGACACAAAGAACTTTGTCCTCAGAACGGGCGTACGTACCTTTGAGGCGGCGGCATATCTGAGAAGCAACGGCGCGGATACGGTAGAGGTAAAGCGTCTGTTCTCTAATTCTATAGATACCTACAAGGTAAAATATAAATTAGTCAGCGACGCCGAAATCTACAATTTCTGCGCTATCGCCTGTGCCGAAGAAAATATACCCGATATCCGCATCGCGTCCGCTCAGGCGGCAGACGAGCTGCTTGGTATAGAAAACGTAAAGGCGTCCTTCGTTATGTATAAGACCGGCAAGACCGTGAATATTTCCGCACGCTCTCTCGGCGATCTTAACGTACAGGTGATAATGGAGGCTCTCGGCGGAGGCGGTCACCAGACTATGGCTGCCTGCCAGTTAGAGGATACGACTATGGACGAAGCAAGGGAAAAGCTTGTTTCCATAATCGACGAGCTTGACATCAAAAAACAGGTCAACAGTGAGAAACAGAGCTGAGGCTTTGTTTTCGCTGACACAATACAATAAGAAAAGAGGAAAAAGACATGAAAGTGATACTGCTTGCAGATGTAAAGGGAACCGGAAAAAAAGGAGAGCTTGTAAATGTTTCGGACGGCTATGCCAGAAACTATCTTATGCCTCACAAGCTTGCAAGAGAGGCTGATTCTCAGGCGATGAACGAGCTGAAAAATGCCGAATCCTCAAAGCAGCACAAAATAGAAGTGGCAACAAACGAAGCAAAGGCAAACGCAAAGAGACTGGAGGGACAGACGCTGACCATTAGCGCAAAGGCAGGCACCGGCGGACGTCTGTTCGGCTCTGTAACAAGCAAGG
>JAHKXX010000052.1 GCA_020627425.1 bacterium | reverse complement strand
TATACCGTTAGCGTCAATTATTGCGTCTCCACATATTTTTGCACTTCCTGCATTTCCGTATATGTGTATAACACGGGCATATATTCTTTTTTCTTTCTGATCAAAGCTTATAGAAGCCTTTACCTTGTCGCCGTTTCGGCTTTTCAGCTCTCCTCCCTTTATAACAGGGATACTATAGCTGATACCTCCGTCAGGCAGCAGGAAGGTCTTTCCTTTTTTACCGCCTGTTCTCTCGACGGTACCCGTAACGACGCGTGCTCCCTTCTCAAGTATCTTATCTATCTTTCCCGAGGGGCCCTTCTCCTCCAATGTGATGTCCCTTACAAGCACCCTGTCACCCGGCATAGCGCCCTTGGAATGAGAGGAATGGATATAAATATCATCTGTTTCCTCATTCTCCGGGTGAACAAACAAAAAACCTTTTGAGAGTCTTACAACGGTACCGACAGCATAGCCTGCCTTCTCCGGAAGAGAAACCTTTTTTCTCCTGATCACAACTATTTTTCCCTGAGAGTCAAGGTAAGAAACGGCGCTGTTAAACTCCTCTGTTTCTATGATACCTGTCTTTAGCATAAGCTCTTTTCTGTCTATCGGCTCGCTGCAATCGGACAGAGCTGTTATTATCAGCTCGCAAGCCTTTTTATCCATAGCCTTCGCCTCCCTTTACGGTCACTCCGTCATAAACAGTATGCCCAGGGTACCGGGTCCGCAGTGTGAGGAAATGGTACAGCCCGCCCTTGTAATATAGATGTTTTTGAAAAAGTTTCGCTTCTGAAGCTCTTTTTTTACTATCTCCACATATTTATCTCCGATACCGGCATGGGTAATAAAAATTCTTTCGTCTCTTATTTTATCATATTTTGACAGAGTCTCATCAACATACTGCACGAGTACGTTTTCAAGTCTTCCTCTGTATTTTTTTCCTACAGTCATAGAGCCGTCCTCGTTATTGACAAGTATACTTGGCTTCAGCTGTAAAAGATTTGCACCCAGTACGGCAAGAGACGAGCATCGTCCGCCTGCTCTGAGGTAGTTCAGCTTGTCTATTACAAAGCTGCTGTGACAGTGCGATACAAGCTCTGTCAGTTGCTCCGCTATATCCTTTGCAGGCATACCCTGCTGTATACGTTTATATGCCTCCAGCACAAGATGACCCGAGCCTGTGGACAGATTGCAGGAGTTTATGGGATAGATATGTCCTATTTTATTTGCTGCGACAACACAATTCTGATAGGATGATGACAAAGCCTTACCGAGATTTATATGTATTACATCATAGCCGTCATCAATATACGGCTTAAAGTAATCGATATATTCCTGAGTATTTACGGCAGCGGTTTTAGGCAGCGTACCTGTTGCGTCAAAATTCTTGTAGATCTCTTCGGGTGTTATATTGACTCCGTCCTCATAGCTATTTTCATCTATAATGATATGCAGCGGAGTAAGGAATACTCCTGTCTCCTTTTTCAGCTCGTCGGACAGGTCACAGGTAGTATCTGCACTGAGCAAAATCTTTGACATCGTTATTCTCCTTTATGTTTTTTGTTTTTCAGCTGACGAATATCATTTCCGACAAATCCCACACGGCTCAGCATACCTATTATTCTTGAAACAATACGGAAGCTGTATGTATCCTGAAGCTCGCTTAGTGTAAGATTTGTACTTATTATTGTGGGCTTTGATGACATTGTGCGGCTGTTTATTAGACTATATAGAGCCGAAACGGTAAACTTGCTGGGAAACTCCGTTCCGAGATCGTCGATTATCAGCAGATCGCAGTCAAGTAGATATTGCTGCGTACCTGTACCTTCGTTTCTTCCGAAGTGCTCCTTTTCAAGCTGAGAAAAAATAACGGGTGCGGACACATATATAACACCGTAGCCCTTCTCTATGGCCTTGCCGGCTATAGCAAGGGAAAGATGTGTTTTTCCGAGTCCGGGACCTCCCTGAAACAAGAGACTTCGTGAGCCTGTCGAGAAGCTGTCGGCATATTTTTTACAGAAGGACAGCACACGCGCCATTATATCCCTCGGCGACTGTCCTCCATCCTTTTTGTCGGAATAATACTCAAGAGAGAAGGAATCAAAATCCGAAATAGACAGGGGCGAAGATCTGTTTAGCTGCTCATATGCCGTTGAACGCAGCAGCGACCTCATACATCTGCACATTTTTCCGTCAATGTATCCCGTGTCGTTGCATTTATCGCAGTCGTGCCACTCCTCAAGATAATTTTCAGGCAACCCGAGCTTATCCAGTATACCGTACAGCTCCATACGGAGTGCGATATTTTTTTCCCGGAGTTTTTCCACCTCTTCACGCACATTTCCCCTCGCAAGCACAATATGCGCGGCAAGTACTGTTGTGTGGGCAAGCTCATAGGTTATTTTTTCCGCTCTTTTGGATCGTGCAAATAACAGCTCTCGTCTTTTGTCAAGCTCCTGTTCGCTTTTGATACGTTTTATTTCAAGCCTTCGTTCTGCTTCCCTGTAGATCTGCCTTGAATAACCCAATTATCACCACTCCTCGTCGATGACGCTGCTTTGCTCATATTCGTTGATATCGTAGGTAGCCCCGAAGGACTCTTTTTTTCTGTTACTCTTTGGTTTTCTCTCGTCAGTTACCTGTGAGGTAAGAGTATATCCCAGATCGTGCCAGCGGCTTAGTATAGAATCGACATATCCCGGCAGATACTTGCTCTTGGCATCAATGCAGATCTCATATGCCTTTCTGAGCATATCCGGAGAGAAGCTCCATTCATTTACCCACCGGTCGGCATTCTTTATCTCCTTTTCAGAAGGTGAGTGCTCCTCAAGACCGAATATCTTCTGTACCTTCCTTGCAGCCTCACGGCCTCCTGACATTCTCTTGATTTTTTTATCTGCCTTCTCTAAGGTATTTATTTCCTCCTCAGCCCAACTGATAGCCATTTTTTCTATGTATTTCATATTACATTTGCCTATGCTGTTTGCATATTGCAGCAGCATTATTATTACCTCTACAGGCAGACCGTCATACTCGTGGATAAGCATCAGCGTTGCCCTGTCGTTGTTGCTTGACATTCTTCCGAATATTTCATCAGCGGACTGCATCAGATACTCGATGCTTTTATCCTCGGTAACACGACGGGCTATATATTTTGCGTCCGGCTTTTCGGGTCTTGAGAGTGCGCGGCTTTTCCCTGACTCCCGTTTTGCTTTTTTGTCAGGCTCTGCCGGCTGATCGGCCTCCACCGGTGCCGACGGTTTTTCCGCCGGGACTGTTGCGGGGGTAATAACACCGCCTTTGACTGACAGTATACCTGTCTGTACCCAGTACTGCATAGAATCACGAAAATCTGCCGGCTGCATACCGAGTGCAGACGCAGCCTCCTCGTCGGTAAAGCTTTCTCCGCTGTGGCGCAGAAACCAAAGTATCACCTTTAGCTGCGCAGCACCCGCAAGGCGAAGATGATTATCGACTATGTCACACGGAACAGCAAAAACACTGTTCCATATACCAAGATTTACACTGTAATTCATGTCTTTCCTCTTTCCTGTTCTACATATCAAATTTCCATATTCTTGACTGCACCCAGTAGCTCTTCCCTGTTATTTTTCAGTTGTCCGTCTATAACCATAGCTTGCAGCTGTGTAAGGATCTTACCTATTGTTTTGCCGTCTGTTATTCCGAGAGTCATAATGTCGTTTCCGTTAATTCTCAGTTCCCGGACGGAAAAGGCAGTCCCGATTTGTATTTCATTTTCATATATTTCGCGAAGTTTTTCTATATATTCCAGCTTTTCTGCGATGGTCTCGGGGTTTTGCGCCATAGCGTCTGCCTTTTTCAGCTCCAGAAGCTGCGGATAAAGCGGCTCACCCAGCTTTGCTATACTTCTGCGTATATATTTCGGTTCCGGCAAGGCTCTGTCATCATGCATTTCTATAAGCGGAATAACCGAGTCTATGGTTTTGTTGTCTGTTTTTAAGCGTCTGAGTATAGTTCTCGTCATATCCGCACCGAGTGAAGGGTGACCCTTAAAATGACCTAT
This sequence comes from bacterium, assembly GCA_020627425.1. Taxonomy (GTDB): domain Bacteria; phylum Bacillota; class Clostridia; order Oscillospirales; family Acutalibacteraceae; genus UBA1213. The sequence goes on along the minus strand of JAHKXX010000052.1, from coordinate 1,730 downwards.
GCCTCTGTCATCTATTGTAGCACAGCGCGGCTTTCCTATGTCGTGAAAAAATGCACACAATCGCAGTATTCTTTCATTTTTTACTGCCGCCACTGCCTTTACGGTATGTGTCCACACATCATAAATATGATGCGGATTGTGCTGCTGCATACCAATCATAGGTTTTATTTCGGGGATAAATACCGCTATTACATCACTGTAGTCGAGCAGCACACGCTCTGTGTTTTTGCCCATGAGTATCTGTGTAAACTCAGACATAATTCTTTCCGAAGAAATGCTTTTCAGCAGCGGTGCGTTTTTATGTATACTCTCCGAGGTTTTTTTCTCAATTGTAAATCCCAGCCGGGACGAAAACCTGAGCGCCCTTAGTATTCGTAGTGCGTCCTCGTTAAATCTTTTGTCGGGATCACCGACACAGCGAATGATCTTTTTCTCTATATCTCCTGCGCCGTCATAATAATCACATATTCCCGTGCTATCATTATAGGCTATTGCGTTTACGGTAAAATCGCGGCGAGCGAGATCCTCCCTGAGAGAACGGACAAAGCAGACATTTTCGGGTCTTCTGTGATCCCTGTATTCTCCGTCGGAGCGAAAGGTAGTGATCTCATACGGGATCCTGTTAAAGAGCACAGTAACGGTTCCGTGCTTCTCACCGTTTTTTACAATATTTTTCTTTCCGAGCACAAAGAGTACCTCCTTAGGCTCGGCAGATGTGCAAATATCCCAGTCATGCGGGGTCATACCCATAATACTGTCGCGGACGCAGCCGCCGACAGCATACGCTTCATACCCTGCATCTGTCAGAAGCTTTATTATATTTTTTACCTCTGTCGGGGTTTTTATAATCATTGTTCCTCCGAAAATAATCAGTCGAAAAAAGCACCCTCAATGCTTATGTACGCACAGAATAACAAACAGTTCCTTAAACGAGCTGTAATTGATTCTATGCATAACACTGACATTGAAGATGCTTTGGTTTTTTTATTGATCCTTATTCGGCAGCTGCGCTGCTCTCTGCTACAGAACTCTCTGCTACAGAGCTGTCGGTCTTACTCTCCTCAGCCTTGCTCTCTTCGGCAGAGCTATCTGTTTTGCTCTGTTCAGCCTTACTCTCTTCGGCAGAGCTGTCAGACTCAGACACTTCTGTACTTACCTCGGAAACAACAGACGAAGTAGCAGAGGACTCATTGTCTTTGCTGACTGACCAGTTTGCGAGTCCGAAATACTGTATAACATTAAGAACAACTACGAAAACGAAAAACGCAATAGCGCAGTACTTAGTCACTCTTGCGAAGATAGCATCAGCTGTACGAGCCTTTCCTCGGCTGAGGAATGAGTCAGCGCCGCCCGTTATAGTTCCGAGTCCTGCCTGATGACCCTCCTGCAGTATGATAACGATTATCATAATAATAGAAAAAACAAGTACCAAAGCACCTAAAACGATTTCCCAAACTCCCATATTTTAAATCCTCCCAAAAGCATTTATTTTACTAACAATACTTAACTATCTTATCACAACACGAAGTCAAAATCAAGTTTTTTATTTAAATTTGGCATAAAATTTGAAATTTTTTAACAGCATCCGATGTAAAGCCCCCTAAAACAATTAAAGCTGCTGCCAAGCAGCGAGTGGTTGGTGTAAAATAATTCTGGGTGTTTTGGAATAGGTGCAAGTAACGCGATTTAGTGTGATACACCAAGCAGAAAAGACAAATACACTTATTCTC
>JAHKXX010000051.1 GCA_020627425.1 bacterium | reverse complement strand
ACATATCTTGAAGGCTCCGGAATAATTCTGGAAATAGAAAACCGAGACGATAATTAAAGGGAATACAGCTATGGGTTATGTACTGAAAACAGAGGGACTGACAAAAGAATACGACCATATAAAGGCAATAGACAATATCTCGCTGACTGTAAACGAAGGGGATATTTACGGCTTTGTCGGAAAAAACGGAGCAGGAAAAACGACCCTTATCCGTGCGATACTGGGGCTTTGCAGGACAGAGAGCGGCAGTGTGTCTTTTTTTGACGGGCAGGACATACACACGGCAAAAAAGCGTGTAGGCAGTCTGGTCGAAAGTCCGTCGCTATATACGAATATGACGGCATTTGACAATATGCGTATGCTGACATCTATGCTGGGTACGGACAGAGACAAAATAAAGGAAATACTCACTACTGTCGGGCTCGAAAACACAGGCAAAAAAAAGGTAAAGGATTTTTCACTCGGTATGAAGCAGCGCCTCGGTATAGCTATGACTCTTCCGGGAGACCCCGATTTTCTGATACTTGACGAGCCTATAAACGGTCTTGACCCTACGGGTATCGTAGAGATAAGAGAGCTTTTGCTGAGGCTGCATGAAAAGGGCATAACGATCTTTGTTTCGAGCCACTATCTTGGAGAGCTGGAAAAGATCGCAACACGGTATGGCATAATCTCTAAGGGCAAGCTTATAGAAGAAATAAGCCAAGAAGAATTAAAGGAAAAATGCGGCAGCCGTATAGTCTTAAAAACAAGTAACGCGACTGCTGCAAAGGAGATAAGTGACAGGCTGCTGAAGACTGATAAAACCTATATCGGAAGCAAGGGAGAGCTTTTTATCGAAGAGAAGGTAGAGGATATAGGTATGCTTACAAGTGAGCTGTTCAAAAACGGTGTGTCCGTTACGGGAATAAGCAACGATGAAAACAGTGCAGAGGACTATTTTATAAAGAGAATGGAGGAGGGATAAAAATGCCGTCAGGTCTTTTAAGGTCGGATATTTTTAAGCTGCGAAAAAGCAAGACCCTTATCGGCTGCTGTGTTGCGGCTGTGATACTCGGGGCTGCGATGGCGCTTATATTTATAAACGCGTGGAACAGTATCGGAAACCAGATAGAACAGGCTGTCAGTATGCTGAAAACTGCCGGTATGAGCGACGAGCTGATAGATACGGCATTTTCTACCCTGCCAAAGCCGAACAGGTGGTCATATGCAAATATGCTGTTCTCCGACGGCACGATACCCCTGCTGTTTTCCATATTTATAAGCGTGTTTTTTGCCTCGGAATATACTATGGGTACGATGAAGCACAGTATTTCCAGAGGCTTTAACAGACGCGATATATATTTGTCAAAGCTGTTTACTTCGTTTATATCAATAGTCGCGATAGGTATCGCTTACTTTGTCGGCGGTATGACCGTAACGCTTATTTTTGTAAGAAAAGGCTCCGAGCTTGGTACACAGGAAATAATAATATCCGTCATATGCTATATATGTCTATATATTTCTATGGCGGCGTGCTATCTTCTGGCGGCTGTCGCAGTAAAAAAGACAAGCTCTGCTATTGCCATTTGTCTTGCAGTGCCAACGCTGGTATCATCGCTTATGACGATAATAATGTACGGCAACAGCGACTTTCGGTTTGTGGCACGATTCTGGATATTCAATACTCCCAGCTATGTACAGACTATGGTCACGGGTGGTGAATGGTACTTAGCGATAATTACCGCTGTCGTTTATTTTGTCGCTGCACTTACCGGAGGAATACTCATTTTCCGCAGACAGGAAATAAAGTAAAATCAGCCATTTTATGGCATCACCGCACAAGGATATAAAAAAGCGGGTACAGTTTTTTTGACTGTACCCGTTATATTTTTTGATCAGATATATTTAGCAAGAATATCCTTTGTATATGTAGTATCCGTCTCACGGACCTTTGCGCGGACCTTGAGTATTTTTGACGGAGCCATTACAAGCTCATCTATTTTCATAGCAAGGAAGGTAGAGGTCATCGTCGTATCCGACGCAAGCTCACCGCAGAGCATAACCCTTTTATCCTTTTTATGTGCATTATTTGCGGCAAAATTTATAAGGCGCATAATACCCTTATGATAAGGCTCATAGAAGTACTCAAGCTTTCGGTTATTATTGTCAAGAGCAAGAGTATATTCGGTCAGACCGTTTGTACCGATACTGATAAAGTCCACTGCCTCGGCTATTTCGTCCGAGATAAGTGCTGCCGCAGGCGTTTCAACAAGGACTCCTATCTGTACATTGTCGTTATACTGTTTACCCTCGGCTCTTAGCTCTGCCTTTATGCCGTTTATAATTCTTTTCACATAGTCAAGCTCGTTCATACTGTTCACCATCGGGAACAGTATTCTCAACCGTCCGTAGACTGAGGCGCGATAAAGCGCCCTCAGCTGTGTTCTGAAAAAATCGTGGTTTGCAAGAGAAACTCTGATACCCTTAAACCCGATAGCAGGATTCTTTTCCTCCGGTATATCAAGGTAGCTTATCCCCCTGTCCACGCCGAGGTCCGCTGTTCGTATAACCACCTCTGAGTTTCTGAAGGAGCGTATGACTCTTTTATAAGCCTCCAGTTGTTCCTCCTCTGATGGGCACTTTGAGCGGTGCATAAAGAGATACTCGCTTCTGAACATTCCTATGCCCTCGGTATCGTTATTTCTTGCACTCGATATATCGTCCAGAGAGCCTATATTTGCCGAGAGGACAACCTTCTGTCCGTTTCTCGTAACAGACGGCAGACCTATTTGTTTTTTGAGCAGCTCCTGCTGTTTATTATATCTTTCCTTTTTTGCGTGATAAAGGGCAAGGGTCGTCTCATCGGGATCAACAAAAAGCTTACCGAGCTGACCGTCTATTATTGCAGTTTTACCGTTATACTGTGACAGAGGCTCCTTTATCTGTGTAACGTATGGCAAGCCCATTGTACGTGCAAGTATAGCAGTATGAGAGCTTTGAGAACCGCTGTTTGTCGCAAATCCGAGAAGGTCCTCTTTTTTGAGGCTTATCGTTTCGCTCGGCATAAGCTCATCCGCAGCAATAATTACAGGCTCGCCGCGTTTTTTCTCCTTTACGCCGTTACCGTCAAGAAGTATTCTTATCAGTGTATTCGCCGCGTCGAGAACGTCCGCATATCTTGATTGCAGATATTCGTCGCCTATATCACGAAAGATCGCAGCAAGCTTTTTTGACGTATACGACACGCCGAACTCTGCGTTCATTTTTCTTTCCGTAATTATTTCTTCGACATTCTCCACAAACTTTGCGTCCTCAAGTATCATCAGGTGCATCTGAAAAATAGCCGACTCGCTTTTACTCATTCGGTTACTTGCTTCCTTACAGAGTCTGTCAAAATGCAGCTTTACCTGCTTTAGTGCGTTATGGTAACGCTCCAGCTCCTTCTCGGGCGAATCAATTATATACTTCGGAACATTCTCCGTTGGACTCTTAAAATAATCCAGTGTACCTATCGCTATTCCGTTAGATACTCCTCTTCCATGCAATTCTATCATACTCTCACCTCCCGGCGCAGTGCCGGCGGAGTACCTCCGCTGTCGATTCGCGCACTGTAGTACTTGTTACCGCCTACCTTGTTGGCACGCGTACCGGTTTTGTTTATTGTCCCTCTTTCTCCGCGTCACGGCGCTCAGGGCGCCGCTCGTGCTGCTTTAATTCAAAGGCAAGTACATATTCCTTTGCTGTTTATTGTCTCCTACTTGATAAGACAAGCTTTTCTGTATGTTCTGTTTATTGTCTCCCGGCAGCGTGACGCTGCACCCGATTCGCGCACTGTAGTTCTTGTTTTCTCAAATTATTGGCACGCGTATGAATTTGGTTTATCATACCCATTGCACATTGCACATTTCTAATTGTTAATTGTTGATCGCCTCATTCAGGCTGTCGCGCATACGCAGAGCTTCTCTTCGAGCGGCCTTTGCGTAGTCGTGCATATCAAGACCCTCTTCTTTTTTCCATGCACACATTATTCCGCGTGAGGAATTTATTATTGCGCCGATACCGTTTTTGTCAAACGCTCCGGCAACATCCTTTGCTCCGCCGCCCTGTGCGCCGTAGCCCGGCACAAGGAAGAAGGTATGAGGAAGCGCCTTTCTCAGCTCTGAAAGCTGCTCGGGATAAGTAGCACCCACTACTGCGCCTACTCCGGAGTATCCGGACTCTCCCATAAGCTCCTCTCCCCATTTTTCACACATATTACCCATTGTGCGGTAAACGGTCAGACCGTCATCAAGAACTCTGTCCTGCAATTCTCCCGACGAGGGATTAGAGGTCTTTACAAGCACAAACATACCCTTGTCATATTGTTTACAAATATCTATTACGGGCTTTATTCCGTCGGTACCGAGGTAGCCGTTGACCGTCAGCGCATCGGCGCCAAAAGCCTCAAAGGAGGACGCGCCGACTGCGGTCTTTCCGAGGTGTGCCGCTGCGTATGCAGTCATTGTTGTGCCTATATCGTTTCTTTTGCCGTCGGTTATAACGAACATACCCTTGCTCTTTGCGTACTCTATGGTTTTTTGCAGAGTGCGTACTCCTGCCCAGCCGTACATCTCATAGTAAGCCGCCTGAGGCTTTACAGCCGGTACTATATCGTACAGCTCGTCTATAAGTCCCTTGTTAAAGGTAAACAGTGCTTCTGCTGCGCCCTCAAGATTTTCGCCGTACTTAGCAAAGGCTTCCTCTGTTATATACTCCGGCAGATAGTCAAGCTTCGGGTCGAGTCCTGCTACCGTAGGATTGTTTTTTTCTTTTATGGCTTTTATAAGTCTGTCAAATGACATAGTTCTGTTCCTCCGATCGTTTTATTTTGTAAGCTCATTAAATACCACTCTGCCGCCGCAAACGGTGAGCTTTACTTTTGATTTCAGTCTGATACCCTTAAAGGGTGTGTTTTTCGACTTACCGTGAAGCTTCTCGGGGTCTACTGTCCATGACTCCTGCGGGTCAAACAGCATAAGGTCGGCAGGCTTACCTAAGGAAAGCGTTCCTGCGTCAATTCCCAGAATGCGCGCCGGGGCGCAGGACATCTTGTCAATAAGCTGTGCTACTGTCATCCTGCCCGACTCCACGAGCACGGTATAGCACGCCGAAAACGAAGTCTCCATACCGATAGAGCCGTTCGGAGCATTTACAAAGTCTGCCTTTTCCTGTGGCGTATGCGGAGCGTGGTCGGTAGCTATAGCGTCTATGGTACCGTCACACAGTGCTTCTATCATAGCCTGTCTGTCACGCTCGGTACGAAGCGGAGGGTTCATTCTGTAGTCCGCGTCGCCCTTTAGTACCTCCTTTTCTGTCAGCATAATATAATGCGGTGCTGTTTCTGACGTTACGGGAACGCCGTGACTTTTTGCGTCCCTTATCATATTTGCAGAGGTATAGGTGCTGACATGGCAGATATGTATCGGCAGGTCATACGCCGCCGCAAGTGATATTTCTCTTGCGGTGCCTGCGTCCTCGGCTGCCCGCGGCATACCCTTT
>JAHKXX010000007.1 GCA_020627425.1 bacterium | reverse complement strand
GGAAAAGAATATAAAATGCGAGCTGTCATTGCCGCAGGAGGTGGAGGCTCCTGTAGAAAGGGGACAGAAGCTTGGAAGTATAATATACAAAAACGGCAGCAACAGCATATGTGAATATGCTGTCACTGCCTCAGAGACCGTCAGAAGGATAACCCTTCCCGATATTTTGCTTTTACTAATCAGAGCGCTTGCAGGCGCTTAGGCAGCAGAGCTTTTTGACTGCTCGGGAGTGCTGTTTTCAGTCTTGCTGCTCTCGTCTTTTTGGGTCAGCTCTTTTATACTTTTCTGTACATCATCAAAGTTTGTATAGGTGTATGCAAGCCCCGAGCTTTTGAACCCATAGTAAAACAGCACGTTGCAGTCTATATACTTCTGATCGAGTGTATATCCGTTCATAGCGACCGCGATAAGAGTACGGCCGTCTACGGTTGCCGAGCTTACGACAGAAGTGCCTGCCTGATCGGTAAAGCCTGTCTTTACTCCGTCGCAATAGGTAGAGAAGTGTTCGGACTCGCTGTCTATGAGCTTATTCGAGTTATACCATTCTACCTTTTCACCGCTTAACAGCTTCCACTTGGCGTTTTCCTTGGAGAAGGAATTTTTAACGATAGGAACGGTTTTCGCATAAGCCGCAAACAGAGCCAGATCCTCGGCGGTCGTATAGTGATCATCATCATGCCAGCCGTCCGGAGTCACAAAATGGGTGCCCTTTGCGCCCAGCTTTTTTGCCGTCTCGTTTACGAGCTGCATAAACACCTTGACAGCCTTTTCGTTAGACAGCTTTTTGTCGTTTTTGTATATCCTTGCCGTTGTCACAGCCATAGTATAAGCCGCGTCGTTGCCCGACGGCAGCATAAGTGCGTCCATAAGCATTTCAAAAGAAAGCTTCATACCCTTTTTAAGACCCGCAACGCTTGATTCGAGTCCTATAAGCTCTATCTCGTCGCCTACGGTTATCTGGAGGTTTTTGTCTTTGATAACACTGCTCGCCGTAATGGCAGTTAGTATCTTTGTTGTGCTTGCAGGGTACAGCTTCTTTTGACTGTTCTTTCTGTAAAGCACTATGTCGGTGTCGGGGTCGTACAGCACGGCAAACTCGCTCGTGATAAAGCTGTCCAGCAGCTTCTTTGCCGAGGCGCCAAGTCCGGTGCCGTCATAGCGCATTTCCTTTTTGAACGGGGGCTCCTTGCTGCTTTCTTCCTTTGAAGGCTCCGTATTTGTCTTTGATATATCGGAGTTATTTGAAGTTTGCTTTATAGACGTTGCTGCAGTGGTGCTTGCCTCTGTAGTCTTAGGTTCTGTACCGAGAAGATTAAAAAGGTAAATACCCATCGTACCGAAAACCAGCAGCAGTGTTATTGCCGTCACTACGGCTATTTTCTTTACGGGATTTTTATTCTTTTTCCTTCTTCTTCTTTTTATCTTTGTATTATCCGGCAAGCCTGTACTTTGGCGGCGGTTTTTTTTCTCCCTTCGGTGAGCCTCTTCGGCAGCATATTCGTCAAGCAGCCGAAAGGTGTCCATATTCGTTTTTTTGTCGCTTCGGGAGTAAATATCAGTATAAAGATCTTTTCTGTTATCGGACATCATCAGTTTCCTTCATTCCTATATATTCCGGTCAAAAACAGACCATATCTAATCTACCCTATTCTGACCCTCTTGTCAAGCCCGGTGGCGGCGCAGTGCCTGCGCGGTCGATCCGCGCACTCTGATTGATGTTACCACCTACCTATCGGCACGCGTACGAGCGGGGTTT
>JAHKXX010000050.1 GCA_020627425.1 bacterium | reverse complement strand
GAATAAGTGTATTTGTCTTTTCTGCTTGGTGTATCACACTAAATCGCGTTACTTGCACCTATTCCAAAACACCCAGAATTATTTTACACCAACCGGTGCCCGGGCTGTCAATTCGCGCACTCGGGTGGGTGTTGCCGCCTACCTTGTACGCGTGCCAATTAAGTGGAGGGCACAATCAAGCCGAGTGCGCGAATTGACTCCGGTGTCACGCCGGCACTGCGCCTTGACAAGTGGGGGTTAGGTGTGTTAAACTATAGTAAAGAAATTTGGAGGTGTTTTCCGTGATTGAATGGTTGTATGCTAATTTATCTACTATAATGATATCGGCTGTGATCGCCGCTGTTCTGGTTCTTGCTGTTTTATCACTTGTAAGGGATAAAAAGAAGGGCAAAAGCATAACCTGTTCCGGTTCGTGCGGCAACTGCGGTGCTTGTAAGGGCTGTAGTGCTGTAGCTAATAAAGATAATAACGTAAAAACGACCTCTGCCAAATGAAGGGCAAAGGTCGTTTTTTTAACAGATACGCTATAGGGTACCGAGTCCTTTAAATCTGAAATAATGCTCTCTTGCCGAGTTCCTGAACTTTTTACTGATGTTGATAACCTTTCCGTCCTGTAATGTAAAGGCATTGTTTTTCATATCAGTTATGTAGTTCAAATTAATTATATAGCTTGTATGGCATCTTACAAAATAATCCGGTAGCTCTTCAGCAACATTATCCAGCTTGTTGTATGCAGTGTACTCGTTACCGTCTATATGGTATATTACCGTTCGCTTGTAGCTTTCTATATAGCTGATATTATGCAGGATTACAGGTATCTCTCCGGCTATGGTTTTTATAGTTATCATTTTGCCTGCTTCATCAAATTGTAAATAGATCCTGTTTAGAAGTGACATCAGCTTTTCTTTCTTAATGGGCTTTTTAAGAAAACCGGAAGGGGATACACCGTCAAAAATAAATTCGGAATATTGTATATACCCTGTAATGAAAACTATTTTTATAGCCTTGAATTTTTGCTGTACTATAGAAGCGTATTTTATTCCGTTTACCTGTCCCAGTTCTATATCCATAAGTAGAACTACAGGCTCTCTCGAGTCAAGTTTTTCTATGTTTTCCGTTAAGAGCTTTGGGTCATTGATATACTGTACTTTAATAAATTGTCTGTCAGAGTTTTCTTCAATTACCTGTTTGATTTTTTGCCCGACTAAGCTCTGATCATCACAGATTATTACATTCACGTTATTGCCTCCATTTATAATAGCCTTGTTTAAAAGCTTTGCTTAGGGCAAGCAAAGGCAAGCCGCAGGCTTTGTAGTTATATTATACTATAAATCACATATTATGTAAACATATTTTTGGCGACATAACGAAAAATGGTGATAGAGTTTGTATTCTTAATACATTAAGGAAACACTGAATACATAGGTTTATTCAGTGTTTCCTTAAGAATCAACTTGTAGAAGATCAAAAGCTTTGCTTATGGCAAGCAAAGGGGGTTTAGTCGCCCGAAGAAAGTGCCCTTTGGGTACAAAAGCACCGACCGGACCGGCTTGTAAGAAGCGGGGGACATATTTTGCGGTTATATGAGTTATCAAATAACAATGAAAGGAATACACAGACCCGTTTACCGGTAGCAAGAATAATTGAGCATAAAAAAGCAGCCGCTTAAGCGGCTGCCCATGATAGAAATGCGGTGACAAACTTTAAATGCCCCTTTGGGGGTTCAGTCTGTATTAACCCATTCCGGTGGTTTTTATTCTTGATAAGAATCAGAAAAAAACTGATTTTCAGGGTTTTTCGTCAATTACCGTAAAAAATTATTCTGCAACCTTTGCAAAGAGATAGCCGACGCCGTTCTCTGCGTCAGTATAACCGAACATACCATTATCAGCATTGTACTCGAATACTGCCTGCTCGCCGTTCTCTTCAAATGTGATTGTTACATTGCCGTTCTCAGCAATTTCGTATGTGCCGCCTTTTGCCTCTTCCTGGGGACCAAATGCTGCTTTGCCGTCCTCTTTGAGTACAAGGTAGATGACAGGAGCTGCCTCAAGACCATTAGCTGTTGCAAACTCTTCGGGAGTAATTACCTGATTTGTCTCGATATTTACGAAAGATGCAGATACATAGTTGCCTACGATAGAAGCGGGATCTACAGTGCCGCCCTCAGCTGCACTCTCTTCACCCTCAGCTGCGCTCTCTTCGCCTTCTGCTGCACTCTCTTCATCTTCAGTTGCGCTCTTTTCGCCTTCAGTTGCGCTTTCTTCGCCGTCCTCAGCAGACTCCTCTGCTGACTCTTCTGTAGAAGCTGCTGCACTGCTCTGGGGAGCTGAGCTTGGGCTGTTGTTGTTATTGTTGTTGCATCCTACAAATACGGTTGCTGCCAGAATACCTGCTAATAATACGATTGCGATTCTTTTCATACTAATACCTCTTTCAAAAAATAATTCTGTGACAGAGTACAAGATACGATGATCCGATCCCTCACCTGGCTAATTATATCATAATTATACCAAAAGTCAATTACCATTCGTCCCATAAATAAACCGTTCGTCCCACCGCTTTTTGTCATTTCTAACATTTATACGATATAAAATCCGTTGTTTCTATCAAATTTTAATCACAATATATCACCCAAGGCAGTGTCTTATTCAAGCCTTAACAATAGATCTGAACAGTAAAACTATGAAGCTCCGGAAAATCCGTTAAGATTCTCCGGAGCCGGTTTTTTGTATATATTCTTGTTTCAGCGTATGAGATACCTCGTAGTATTTAATGTATCATTATTATTTTACGATCTTATAGTTGTAGTCGCTGCTCTCATTAAATGCTTTTTCCAGCTCCTTAAGAGAGTTATACGAACCGTAGTAGTTTGCGCTTATATTGTCAGATTCAAATACAGCCTTTTTGTTATCATCAACGACAAGATTTGAGTAGCTTGCATAGTAGTATTCAGTTGATGTTACTGTCTGACCCTTTTTGTACTTAGAGCTGTCGTATTTGATTTTACCCTGCAGCTTAACTTCGTAGACAGCGTAGTAAACATTACGTGAATAAAACCACGATTCATCCTTCAGCTCGCCGTAGTAATATCTGAAAGGAGTTACTGTAACACTGTCTATTGTAAAGGATTCATAGCTATCATTTACATATGCTGAATCACCTTTTTTGAGGTGTTCGTTAATTTGTTCAGTCTCAAGTCTGTCCATTTCGCTGTTAAGCTCGGACAAATCACACTCGGATATATTATCAGGATAACTTGTAAGACCGCTTACCTTGTATTCTTTACTGGTCTCGGTAATAACTATTTTTGAACGAGTAGCGTCATACTCCGAGTAGCTTGCGGTTATTGTAAGCGTATCGCCGTTTTTAAGCTCTCCGTTATTATCTCCTTTCTGGAAATACACTTCATCCTTTACAAATTCGTGGCAATCGCTCTTGTCTATCAGAACTTCGCCGTCTCCTGAAATGCCGGTGAAGGTAACTTTCAGATTATCAAACGGGTTTACCTTAGTACCTTCCTCAAGACCCTCTATTTTGTAATTAAACTCAGTATCGGTTACATTTATGTTAAGAACCTCTGCAGCTTTTTCACTATAGGTAACCTTTACCTTCAATTCATCGCCGTTTTTATATGTGGCAACCTCATCGGAATCCTTACTACCAATAACCGAATAATCAAAGGATCTGAAAAAACTCTCAAGAATATTCACTGCTTCGTTATACTCTGACTGCTGTGAATAGCTCATCTTGCTTGTATTCACATTACCCAGTAACTGTTTTTCTAAAACAGCGCGCTTTTCTGATGTAGAATAACCTTCATAATATGCTTTACCGCTAAGACCGGTAAACTGTGGATCAAAAAGCTCTTTACATGAAACAGTTTTCTTAGCAGCCTGACAGCCTGACAAAGCAGCAATGGATGTTGCGGCGATTGTACATGCCATAATAACTCTAAATGCTTTCATAATTACATAAGTCCTCCTCAAAAATACTTTTTTCAACGAATATAATATCACAATATCTTCCATTAGTCAAATTTATAAGGTATTTTATATGTTTTGCTTTTTCTGTTTGAAAAGGGCAAAAGGCTAACTGATCAAATAATCCTTGCTGTCGTTTACAGTAAGCTTTCCGCATAAAAAATCTCCAAAAAGCTTATCGGCACTTCCGGTGTTTCCGGTATATACCGTTATACCGTGAGAATAAAGCTTCTTAAGATTATCGCCGTGTATCATTCCGCAGATAAGCGCGTCCGCTTCGAGAAATGCAAGCATATCCGGCAGCTCGTCGGAGCTGATGCCCATACGCCCGATCATTTCGTTTGCCTCATTTTCAACATCACCGAACGTGAACAAAATAAAACCGTCAGCCTCCTCGAACACGCGTGCTATCTCAGCGCTGCTCTGATTTATTGCTGCTGCAAGCTTCAAGATATATCACCCTCTCTATGATCATTCTTTGATAATATATTAGCACTTTATGCAGAATATTTCAATAACGCAGAGGCGCAGTGCCTGCGCTGTCGATTCGCGGCGGAGTGCCTCCGCTGTCGATTCGCGGCGGAGTGCCTCCGCTGTCAATTCGCGCACTGTAGCTTTTGTTACCACCCACCTTATTGGCACGCGTACAAGCTTGGTTTATTATACCTCTTATTCCGCGCCGTGCGCCCGAAGGAAGTGCCCTTGGGGTACCGCACAGGGCGGCACTTGACGCTGGTATGGAATGGAGGCAAGTATACTTGTCTGCTCTATTCATTGTTTCCATAAAGCAACATAGTGAGTCTGACT
>JAHKXX010000006.1 GCA_020627425.1 bacterium | reverse complement strand
TATTGTCAGGAACTCTTCAGAATCATTTACAAAAAGCTCCAATGTATCACCGTGCGGCGCAAAGGCATATCTTACGTAAGAGCAGTATAAATACCATACTAATGCCATAAATATAACTTCAACTACAACAGAGATATAAGTAGTAATAAACTTCTTGAAATACTCTTTGGACGTTTCGCCCGAAAGGCAGGCGAAAAACGGAGGTGCAACACACTGTAAAACACATATCTCGAAGTTTCTGATAAAGAGCTTTACATAAACAGCAACTATTAAGATAAAAACAACAAGAACAGGCGGAATAAGCGTAAGTGCAACAAAGACACCGTACCAGACATCCATCATCCAACCTGTTACAGGAATATTGGATGCAGGAATAACCACATTACTTGATATGGTTGCTGTAATGTTCTTGGTTTCATTAAGAATATCACCGAGCCACCCGACAGTTATTCCTACTATTGCCTTACATATTACAACTGAGAGATCTACCCATACTTTAGCAAAGACAAGTCTTGCAAGCAGCATTACACCGCCGCGCATAGTAAACATTTCATACCTGACAGCGCTCTCAAATGCATTGACTCCGACGAGAATAATTATCAGTGAATATGCTATTGTCTTGAAGACGTTTGAAACCATATTATCGGCAACGGCTTCATAGTCATAGCCAAAAAATGTAACCTGAACACCTTTGTCGCCTGCGAGTGCCTGAAATGCTGTAGACACGGCATTCAGAGCTTCAGAGAAGCCTTGAAAAACTAATCTGGTCAAACTTATCGGTGACCAGTCAAAATCCGATACAGCCGATATTTTTCCGCTTTTAACGAGAGCCTTCATTTGTGTAAATGAATTGTCAAGGTTTTCATAAAGTGTGTCAAAGTTGGTGGCACCGTTTGAATTTGCTTGTTTAGCTGCATTATAGGCTTTGATATAGTCTTTATAACTAAACGGAAAATTTTTATAATCAGGATTGTCCTTTTCCTTCCAATTTTTCAGGTTCTGTTCTTTTTGTGTTTGCCCCGTGATGTTATCATCATAGTACTGATCTATTTCTGATAAAAGCCGGTTTATATCCGCCAGAGTATGTGACTGCTTCTTCTTGACGGTATAGTTATATGCAGTCTTAGAAACCTCGGAGCTGCTGTCATTTTTGTTTCTTACAGTTATTCTGACGGCATATATACCCGACTGATCGTTTTTATTGATTCTGAACTCGGCTGATGAGGACGTTCCGAAATCGGCAAAGGTTTTCCATTGTCCGCTTTCCTTATCGGGTTCATCGTCACTCAGCTCGCCGTATTTTTTGTATTCAAATTTATACTGATATGTACCGTTGTAAATACCTCCGGACACATTTTTAGCTTCTATAGTCGTGCTGTCTTTAATGAAAAGAACTTTATTACCCCAACCGGGTTCATAAGTTATTTTCGGTACTTCAACGGTAAACATTTTGTTATATGTCTTTTTATATTCGCCGCCGTCATTATCCTTGACAGCAACTCTTACATCATAGTTACCGTTGTCTAAATTATTGGTTGATACGGTCGCTTTTTCGCTGCTGCCATAGGCTCTGACTACTGTCCATTCTTTTTCTGTCGGTTTTTTTATTTCAAACTGATAGGTGTAAGGATGAGGCGGATAATCATCCGTATTCTCGGAATGATCATTACAGATAAGGGTAATATCCCTGCCTTTGGTAACAGTGTGAGAAGTCGGGTCTGTTGATAGTGTCGGGTAAAGAGTTCCCTTTGCAAGGATAGCAATCGTTTTTTGCTGAACAGCCTGTTTTTTGTTTTTATCGGTAACTGTTACCTTAACAGTATATGTACCCTCCTTAAGCTTTGAGGTGTCCCACGTTACACTGCTGCTGTTTCCGATATTTCCGCTTGATCCGACATTGGAAGTATATGTAAAACTGTATGTATATGGCTGTGTGCCGGATGAAGCATTAGCCGTTATCGGAACTTTGTTTCCTATTCTTGCAGTAGCCGGCAGGCTGAAGGATGATACCGCCGGAGTGGGTACGTTCTTGGCTTTGAGCCGGACTATTGTCGAATATTCTGCTGTCTGATTTGCTGCGTCGGTGACTGTAGCAGTAATAGTATAGTCTTTATCGGCAGTCCAGTTATCGGTATTAATGGTTACCGATGTTGCAGTCAGATTCTTCTTGTCATATTTGTTATCACTGACTTTGTACGAATATTTGTACGGAGATGTACCGCCGGAAGCTGATACGTTGACTGTAAACGGATCACCGACAACGTATGCGCCGTTTGATTGTACATTACCGTTAAGCATTAGAGCAGTCTTATCGACGGGTATAATATTCAGTACCTTCACATTAGAAAAATACTTTTTAGATTTTCTGACCCAAGCACAAAAATGTACCGTACCTGTATAACCGTTGATCACGGACGAAGGGGTGAATGTATAGCTGTTGGAGCTTGAGTAACTCTGTAAAACGGCAAATGAATTGGAGCCGTCTGTATTGTAGCCAAAGCTGTATTCATATCCCGAGGTCACTGCCGTACCGTCCACTATTGCGGCGGCACTAAGGACTACACTGCTGTTAGCTTTGATCGTATCCGAGGATAGTGTAAGTCTGGCAGCAGAAAACCCGTCAGCTGCTGCCACTGAGAAGCAGTCAAAGATGGAAACGAGTATCAGCAGTGCCGCAGCAATAAATGCTATTGCTCTTTTTCTTTTAGAGATCTTATCGTCGGTACTACGGAGAAACATTTTTCTACCTCCTTGTTAAAGAGATATAGCCTCAGAGCTGAGACGCGCTGAGGCTATGAGTAAGTATTATTTGATGAGAGCTTCAATTCCGAAGGTGGCTGCAAAGCCGGCTCCGGCTATGATCGTAGAGACTATGCCTGCGTTCCGACTGCGGTGATCTTCGTCAGCCTGTCCCTGTACGGTTTTTATAATACCCGGAATAGCGCCTACAGCGAGTATGGCGATTCGTACTACCCACATTATTATGCTTATAAGCGTACTCATTGTAGTCGTAGTGACACCGGCAGGAGTGGTATTTTCACCATCTGCGAATACGGTAATTGAAGACATAAGAAATATGACCGCAGTCAATGCAGCTATACTTGTTACCTTCTGATATTTGCGCAGTTTACGTTCTCTTTTTACCCGTTCTGAGGTCTTGGTGATGACTTCACCGTTTTCTTTGGTGATAATTTTGATTGCCATTGTGATCAATCTCCTTTGTTATGTTTATGTATGAGTTTATGGACGGACATTAAGTTTTGGGTCTATCACCTCCTTTAAGTTACCCCCTCACTTATCTGGTTATCGCTGCCGTCTGAACGGCTTCTGCAACAACTGCGGCAGCCTTTTTGGTTGCAACAATGATCTTACCGGGAATACCGACAGAGCCTATTGCCTTTTCTGCAAGCGGAGTTCCGGCAGCCTGCCTGAAGCCTTCTGACTGAAGTACTGCTTTTCCATTCTCTGTTATGGTCGCGAACCCGTTATTGACGGTAACAAGACCTCCCTCCTGCCACTTGCCGACATTACTCAGTATCTGCTTCGCGGTCTTTTTGTCCGGGTGACTTATCACCGTTGACAGGTCGATACTGTCAGTATGGTAAAACACCGTAAAATCATTCGTATAGTTTCCGCTTAAAGCTACACACATCTGCACTTCATTTTCTGCTGTGTTGGCATTTGCCATTTCAACAGTTGCCTTTTGATATGCTGCTGTCTGATCCGCCTTTGCCGCCTGTACAAAATAGGGCTTACTGATATAGTCTTTGCCTTTTGCTGTTATCCTGATATTATCCCCGTCAAGCTCTATAAGTCCTTGACGTTCAGCCATATCAAAATTTTGCTTGACGGCTTCTTTAACAGTCTGATCTTTAATTCCTCTGATAGCCGATACCGGCATTGTATCCGACTGCGAAAAATACGAAAGGTCAGTAATTCTGCCCGTAAAGCTAAAGGAGGACAGTTCTCCTTTGTCCACCGCCTGACTGATAACATTATCGACAGCCTTGTCGGCAGCGTTATTGTGTTTGGATAGCTTTCTGAATAATTCATACGCTTTCTCCGCAGATAATAATAGCTGTCTTGTTTCTCTCGTAAGCTCTTCCATCGTCTCCATTTCTTATCCCTCCTTTGTCTCGTCTATATCGTTAAGTGGGTCTATCAGCTTGTCATTATAGGGAAGCATTGTCCCGGAAGTCTGCTCGAAAATCTGTCGAAGCTTATTCCTGTTGCTCTCTTCCTTTTTTTCTTCAAATGTGCTGTTATCATTGCTCTCTTTTTCTACTGCTTCCGAAATACGGCGCGGTTTATTCTTGGAGCGTTTATAATTATTTTCGTGTTGTTTTTTCAGTTCCTCGTAGTCTGCATAAATATCGGAATTGTTCTTTTGATTTTCTCCTTTGTAACTGCCTAACTGGTTATAAAGCTTATGTTTTGAGATGTCATATTTTGTCAGAAAGAAGGGAGAAAAGCCCTGTACAAACACAATACAGGAGCCGAGATTATTATTTGATCTTTTAGGTGCCAATGCACGCGCGATCTCATCAGGCTTAAGAAGAGGACGTTCGTGATAGCTTTCGCTCTGCGTTCCGCCTCCCTGATTACCTGTATTATGGGAGCGTGTATCGTCACGCACTGTTGTTGTACCTATCTTTTTGGATATATACTCGGTCGTTTCCTGATCGTCTGTTCCTAAGAGTGTCAGAGTAGAACAGTTCGATATTACATTTTCTGTTTGCTTATCATAAATAGCCCGAAGCTGTGACAAACCCTGAAGAACAATACATATGCGGATGTTGTACTTTCTTACGACCGACAGTGTTTTGTTGAATTCCGGAATTCGTCCAATATTCGCAAATTCATCAAGTTCAAAGGATACCAATAAGGGAAGTCGGGCATTATATTTCTTTTCGGCAACATCCCGAAGTCGTTTAAAGAGCTGACTGTAGAACAGATTAGCAACTGCTGCATAGGTGCTGTCTGCTGTCGGCAGCATAAGAAATATTGCTGTTTTGTGTACGCCTATATCATCAAAGTTCATCTCGTCTGTGGAAGTCAGAGTATCCATATCCGGCAATACCCAATGCATAAGCCTCTGTTCAACCGTTGCACGAATACCGCCGAAGGTTTCCTCCGGCTGTCCCTTAATGCTGTTCCAATATATTGATAACGCATCATCCGTTCCTCTGCGGAATTGATGTTCGGCAACACATTTTGCTATTTTGCAGTCCTCACTGATAGTTTTTGTTTTCTTGTCAAACTCTATTGTTGACAGCAAACGAACAACGTTACCGAATGTAGCTTCTTCATCGGGACTGTGAAAGAAGTAAAGCATAACCGTAAACAGGAGCTTCTCAGCAGAGCCTGTCCAGAAATCCGCTCTTTCGCCTTCTCCGGCGGTACTTTCCATAAAGAGATTAGCAAGATTCAGTAATTCGTTCTCATTAGTGACATAAGCAAACGGATTGTAGGTATTTGAATACTGAATGTCTTTAAGGTTAAACACCTTGACAATATAGCCGTGACTTTTCAGAAATGCGGCTGTATCCCGATATAGCTCTCCTGACGTATCCGTAATTACATAGCTGCCGGTCATCTGGATAATGTCGGGCTTGATCTTTCTGAAGGATTTACCGGCACCCGATGAACCAATAACAAGCTCATTAAGATTATTGGTTTCAAAGAATAGTTTTTTGGGTCGGTTGACAGTCAGGTAGAAGTTATTACCGCACGGAATACCTGTAGAGTCACTAAACCTTTTTTCGTCATATTTGTCAGCCCATCTTGCCGAGCCGTGCTCCATTCCTCGATAGTCGTTAGTTTTTCCGGATGTTACAGAAAGAAGAACGATCACGGCAATACTAAGATACACCCACCAGATATCACGCACCTGCATAATAAGTACTTCTCCGATAACTTCAGGGGTTATCGGCAACTGCAAGCTCTCCGGCTTGAATAATGTACCCATCGCATTGATTATGGTCAGAACTCCCGGTTTGGATATATGATTAATTCTGATATATCCTAAATAGGCATAAGAAGCATAAAAAATAAATGCAAGCCCGAGTAAAATACAAATAATGCCGGTATATATGACCGGTGCTTTGGATCTATTACCTCGCAGCTTGTTTCTGCTTTCGCTCAAAGAGCATCATCTCCTCCGATTAAACTTATGATCTGTTGTTCGGCTGTTTTGTCATAGTGGATAATATATTTGCCGGTATTACCCTCCATTTTTTTAGCGTGAAACATTATTCCTGATACAGATAAAATCTCCAAATGCTCATTTGTTATCACCCTGTATTCGTCGTTGAGTATTACCGGCTGAAATTTATATTTCATATCAGCTGCATATCCCTGTGTAGTTGAGTTCTGAGTAGCCCTAAAAACAAGATCGACATTATAACAAAATGCCGTTTCGTCTATATCGACAAGTGAATTGTTAACGGTTATTGCAGTCAAGCTCCGACAAAACGAAAATGCATTATCCGAAATATGAAACAGGCTGTACGGCAATGCAATACTGCACAGGCTGTTACAGTTTTCAAAAGCATTATTATCTATCTCCATAACTCCACAAACTCTTATGTCTGTCAGAGACGTACAATCCTTGAAGCATTCACTGCCAACATAGGTGATGTTTTCAGGCAGCGTTATCCCGGTAAGACCTGTGCAGCCTAAAAACAAAGCGTTTGGCAGATATTTGATCTTTTTCCCAAACTCTACGTTATTGAGAGCTGTACACCCTGAAAAGCTTTCGGCTCCGACAGAACCCACATTCGTCAGGTCTATGTTTGTCAGTGACGTACAATTCTTAAAAGCACCGTCACCTATTATTACAAGGGACTTTGGCAGCGAAACACTGTGTAGGTTCGGAAAATCAGAAAAGGCATTGTCGCTTATTGCAACAATGCCCTCCGGGACAGCCACGGTAATAATTTCTGATTCTCTGTAACCCTTTAGAATGTTATCTTCAACGATAAGATTATCGTCCATATTATCACCTGCCTTTCATTATCGCCTTATACCGTTACTCTGTGTCGGCGGTATATCGTCTTGTGTAATGCCGCCCTGTTCGTTTTTCTTTCCCTCTGTATCAATTACAGCATTGAGGACGGCAAGACGGGCTGTCTTTGCCTGAAACTCTGCTTCTTTTGCAAAAGGTTTTCCGATTTGCTGTGTTACATCTTCCAGTGCTTTCTTTCTGTCTGCAAGACGGTCTATCCTCTCAGTACATATACTTTTCAGCTTATCAAGTACATTATCCATTCTTGTAAAGTTATCTGTACCTAAGTCAAGATAATATGTGCCCTCTCTTGAAAGAGTTGCTTTATAAGTCTGAGAAAAACTGTCAAACAATACAGCAACCTGAAAACCTCTGTACTCTCCAACGGGAACATAATCACGATGACCGCCGCCCTGACGGATAACTGCCATATAAGTATCTCTGAATGCTTCGGCAGCCTCTTTTTTGTCGGCATAGAGTATTCCGTTAAGCGTGATACCCTCAAAGATTTTCTTGCCGTCTGTATCTAATCGGGTAGGGTGCTTTTGAATATACAAAAAGTCGTTCTGGTTTTTCGGGATATTTTCTTCGAGAATACCGATTTTTCTTCGTATATCCTCTGCCATATCTTCAAGTCTGTACTGCTCCTGCTGATGACTGCTTCTCTCTAAACGAAGTTTTCCGACCTCATTGTCAAGCTCCATTTTTTCCTTTATTCTTGGATCACCAACACAAAGTGCCTTAACTTCTGCATAGGACAAAGTAGCTTCATCAATATCGTCACATCGTCTTTGCGGAGATTTTGAAGTCATAATCTGACTGATAAAAGATTGTTTACGCTCCAACATCTGAAACAAGTACGCATCGAATGTGTCTTTTGTGCAATAACGGTAAAGATGTACTTTTTCGTTTTTGTTGCCCTGTCTGACCATTCTGCCGCGCCTTTGCTCCATATCTGCCGGACGGTATGGTGCGTCCAGATCGTGTGAAGCGACAAGTCTGTCCTGAACATTCGTGCCGGCTCCCATTTTTGATGTTGAGCCGATAAGAACTCTGATTTTACCGCTTCTGACTTTGGAAAAAAGTTCTTCTCTTTTTGCTTCATTTGTTGCATCGTGAATAAATGCTATCTGTTCTTCAGGAACCCCCTTTATGATCAGTTTTTGCTTTATGTCATCATAGACATTGAACGAGCCGTCAGCCTTTGGTGTGCTGTAATCGCAGAAAACAAGCTGTGTACCACGAATATCGGCTGTGTCAGTCCATATCCTGAAAACATTGTCGATACAGGTATTGACTTTACTGCCCGGCTCATCAGGTAGATCAGGATTGATAATCCTTTGGTCAAGACCGATTTTTCTTCCGTCTGTCGTGATTTTCAGCATATTATCTGTTGACGGGTCAACTTGCCTGTTATGTATTGCTTCTGCTCTTTTGGAAAGTGCGTCAACCAAATCTTTCTGTACCTCTGACGGCTCAACAGCTACATTGTGTACCTCACATTCAGGAATACCCGGAAGATTGAGTGTATCTGCTGTCTGAATATCTGCACATTCCTTAAACATAGCCATAAGCTCAGGCAGATTGAAGAATTTTGAAAATCTTGTTTTTGCTCTGTAACTGTTGCCTTCGGGAGTGAGTTCCATCTGCGTGACATTTTCGCCAAAGGTTGAAGCCCAAGCGTCAAAGTGTTCAAGGTGCATTTCACGCAGTTTGTCCATTTGCAGATAACGCTGCATATTATAGATCTCACACATTGTATTGCTGACAGGGGTACCAGTTGCAAATACAATACCCTTGCCGCCCGTTATTTCATCCATATACTTTGTTTTCATAAACAGGTCAGCCGTTTTTTGAACGTCAGAAGAAGTGGAAATACCTGAAACATTCTGCATTTTCGTTGCGAGGAAAAGGTTTTTGAATAGGTGAGCTTCGTCCACAAACAAC
>JAHKXX010000049.1 GCA_020627425.1 bacterium | reverse complement strand
GTTGTCCGTCAGGACAACCGCCTTGATAAGTATGAGGTGCGTGCCAGGCGACAGATATTCTGATTAGTTAAAGTGGTGAGAAAGTGAAACTTAAATCTCTTGAATTGCAGGGCTTCAAGACTTTTCCCGACAAAACGAAGCTTGACTTCACAAGCGGAATAACGGCGGTCGTGGGTCCCAACGGCAGCGGAAAAAGCAATATAAGCGACGCCGTCAGATGGGTCCTTGGAGAACAGTCGGCAAAGGCGCTGCGCTGCTCAAAGATGGAGGATGTTGTTTTTAACGGAACCCAGCAGCGAAAAAAAACCGGCTATGCACAGGTAACTCTTTCTATAGACAACAGTGACCGCAGTCTCAGCTTTGACGGAGACGAGGTGTCGGTAACACGCAGGTTTTACCGTTCCGGCAACAGCGAGTACCTGATTAACAATACCGCTGTGCGCCTTCAGGATATACACGAGCTGTTTATGGATACAGGGCTTGGCAGAGACGGCTATTCTATGATAGGTCAGGGTAAGATAGACTCTATCGTATCGACCAAGGGCGAGGACAGAAGAGAAATATTTGAGGAGGCAGCAGGAATTTCAAAATTCCGTTACCGCAAGGCTGACGCCGAACGTCGTCTTGACAAGGCAGAGGACAACCTCGTAAGGCTCAGGGATATTCTCACCGAGCTTGAGGGCAGGGTAGAGCCTCTGAGGATACAGTCAGAGAAGGCGCGCGACTATTTAAAATTCGCGGAGGAAAAGCGTTCTCTTGAAATAGCCCTCTGGTTAAAGACTCTTGAGCGCTCCTCTGCGGAAATAAAGGCGCAGGATGATAAAATACTTATAGCACAAAATCAGCACAAGGACGCGGAGCAGGCTCTGACGAATATACAGGAGGAAACCGACAGGATATATACAAAAAACTCCGAATACGGTATTCGCCTTGATGAGATAAGAAGAAGCATTTCTGCGATAGAGCAGACAGGCTCCGACAAGCGTTCCCGTATATCCGTGCTGAAAAACGATATAGAACATAATAGTATTTATATAGACAGAGTACAGGGAAGCATAGAAGAAATAAAACGCAACAGCGGCGAGCTGACAAAGCTTATAATCGAAAAGGACGCCGTTATAAATAAAACGCAGTCTGCTATAAGCGAAAAGCAGGACGAGATACAGAGATGCACAAAAAGGCTGGAGGCACTAAAAACGGACGAAAGTCTGTCCGGCGAAAAGCTTGATAAAATAAATAAAGAGCTAAGCAGTCTGACCGAAAAGTCCTCGGACGCAAAAATACGCTATATGACCTCTGCGTCGGCTATAGACGATCTAAGAATGCGCTGCGAATCTACGGACAATTCCATAAATGAAGTCAGCTCACGTATCGGCACACTTACCGGTATTGTTGACGAGTATAAAAAAATGCTTGCCGACTCCGGGAAAAATATAGACCTGCTTAGTAGGCAGCAGGAGGATAAAAAATCAGAGATAAACGAGCTTGTCGCAGACAGCAACAGTATAAAGGAAACAGCCGAGGGTCTGCGACTTGACTGCGAGCAGCAATACAGAAAGGCAAGGATACTTACAGACCTCGAAAACAACCTTGACGGTTTTACCCGAAGTGTAAAGATGGTGATGAAGGAGTCGAAAAAAGGTACTCTCAGCGGTATACACGGACCCGTGTCAAGAGTTATAAAGACCCCGTCAGAGTACAGTGTGGCTATAGAGACGGCTCTCTCGGGCGCTCTTCAGAATATAGTGACTACAAACGACGAGGACGCAAAGGCAGCTATACGCTTTCTGAAAAGCCATGACGGCGGCAGGGCTACGTTTTTGCCGATGTCCACAATAAAGGGCAGGCACCTGGACGAGCGCGGACTCGACAGCAACAAGGGATTCGTCGGCATAGCCGGCGATCTTTGCTCGTGTGACGAGTGCTACAAGGGAATACTGGAGAACCTTCTCGGCAGAATAGTTGTTGCGAGCGACCTTGACAGTGCCGTCAGTCTTGCCAAAAGGTATTCCTACCGTTTCAAAGTGGTAACACTTGACGGTCAGGTGATAAATGCAGGCGGTTCTCTTACCGGCGGCTCACTTACGAAAAACACCGGACTTCTCGGCAGAGCCGATGAAATAGAAAAGCTGAAGGCTCAGGCGAAAGCCATCAAAGAAAAAAGCGATGAGCAGTTCGCCCGCTATAGCGAGGCTCAGAAAAATATCGAAAAAAAGAACGCTGCGCTCACAGAGCTTCAGGACAGGATACAGCAGCTGTTAGGAGACAAGCTGAAGATAGAGGCAGAGATCCAGGGCAGACAGAGCGAGCTTGAGTCTGCACAAAAAATGCTGTCGGATATCAGAAACGAAAAAGCCGACACCCTGAGACGAATGGAAGAGCTGAATGCAGACTGTACCGCGGCGAAAGCCGATCTTAAGAAATACGCCGAGCAGATAAAAAACAACGAGGATATAGTAAAGACCCTTACAGGCTCGAGAAATGATTTTCTGCAAAAGCGCGAGGATATAACCGAGAAGCTGCAGGGACTGAGAATAGAGCTGCTTACCATGCAGAACGAGATGAACGCAGCCAAAGCCGAAAAGGAAAACGCGTCTATAAGAGCAGAGTCCGATAACGACAGACTCACAGGCTTTGACCGCGAGATAGCACAGACAAGACAGAAAATAAAGGATGCCGAAAACGAGATAACAGTCCTTACCGCAGAGGTACAGGACTGCGAAAAACAAATAAAGGAAAAACAGCGTGAGACAGATAACATAAACTCCGAGCGACTGGCTCTGGAGGGCAGACAATCTGTCCTTCGTCGTGAGGAACGCGAAAAAAACACCGAAAAGGAAAACCTTGCTCTCGAGCTTGCAAGGCTTGATGAGCGCAGAGCAGCCCTTCAGAAAACTTATGACGATATAGTATCAAAGCTCTGGGAGGAGTACGAGCTGACAAAGCGCGAGGCAGAAGATGTGGCTGTTGCTATAGACGATCCGCAGAAGGCACAGCGCAGACTGTCAGAGCTAAAGAAGAAAATAAAAGCCCTCGGCTCCGTAAATGTATCCGCTATAGAAGAATACAAGGAAGTGAGTGAGAGGTATACCTTCCTGAGCGCACAGATAGGCGATGTAGAAAAGTCAAAAGCAGAGCTTCTTCACCTTATAACCGATCTTACAAAGCAGATGAGAGAGATCTTTATCGAGAAGTTCAACGAGATAAACGAAAACTTCTCGCATACCTTTGTAGAGCTTTTTGGTGGCGGAAGGGCGTCGCTGTCGCTGTCCGATCCTGAAAATATTTTGACCACGGGAATAGATATTTCCGTAGAGCCTCCCGGAAAGATAGTGTCGCATATAGAGCTGCTCTCGGGCGGCGAAAAGGCACTTGTGGCGATCGCCCTGTATTTTGCGATCATGAAGGTAAGTCCGGCACCGTTCTGTGTTATGGACGAGATAGAGGCAGCTCTTGATGATGTAAACGTATACCGTTTTGCGGCGTATCTGCGCCGTATGAATGACAACACGCAGTTTATATGTATAACCCACAGAAGAGGTACTATGGAGGAGGCAGACGTTCTGTACGGCGTGACTATGCAGGACAGGGGTATTTCAAAGCTGCTTGAACTAAAGGCAGCAGAGGTCGCCCGCAAGCTGAAGCTTGAAGCACGATAGGCAACTCCTTAGTTTTACAGAGTAGGTGATATTATGGGAATATTTGCTAAGATAAAAGAGGGACTCAGAAAGACCCGAGACGCTATTGTCGGCAGGATCGACGAAATGCTCAGATCCTTCAAAAAAATAGACGACGAGCTTTTCGAGGAGCTGGAGGAGCTTCTGGTTATGGGCGACGTCGGAATACACACTGCCGAAAAGATTTGCGACGAGCTGAAGGAAAGGGTAAAAAAAGAGGGGATAGAGGATCCCCGGGAAATACACAGACTGCTCTCCGACGTCGTAAGCGAAATGCTGCGCGGCGGTCAGGAGCTTGATATAAGCACAAAGCCCTCTATAATACTTGTAATAGGTGTTAACGGTGTCGGCAAGACCACTACTATAGGAAAGCTTGCCGCAAGCTTTACAAAACAGGGCAAGAAGGTAATACTTTCCGCAGCCGATACCTTCCGTGCCGCTGCCATAGACCAGCTTGAGATCTGGGCGCAGCGCTCCGGAGCCGATATAATAAAACAAAACGAAGGCTCTGACCCTGCTGCTGTAGTGTTTGACTCTATCTCTGCTGCAAAGGCAAGAGGCAGCGATATAATCATTGTAGATACCGCGGGCAGACTTCACAACAAGAAGAACCTCATGGCAGAGCTTGAAAAAATAAACAGGATAATAGATCGTGAGCTGCCGGACAGCGCAAAAGAGGTGCTGCTGGTGCTTGACGCTACCACGGGACAGAACGCGGTAAACCAGACAAAGGAATTCAAGACGGCCGCCGGTATAACCGGTATAGTGCTTACAAAGCTTGACGGTACAGCAAAGGGCGGTGTAGTTCTCGCAATAAAAGAGGAGCTTGATGTCCCGGTCAAATATATAGGCGTCGGTGAGCAGATAGACGATCTGCAGCCCTTTGATCCCGAGGAGTTTTCAAAGGCACTGTTTGCTGATGACTATGACGACAACGGCAATTCGCTTTATGAGAGCGATACTGCGCCCGGTGATACCGAAGATCAGCCTGTGGGTGAAATTACCGGACAGAATGACAACAATGATGTCGACGAAGAGGACGAGTGGCTCAAGAGCTGGCGCAGCGGCGCTGCCGTAAGCGATGACGATACCGAGGATAATACAAAGGAAACCGTACAGGAAGAAAAGAAGGAAATAAAGCGCGAGAGAAAGAGCGCAAGACAGTTCAACTGGACTACAGAGGCTGATAAAGAAGAAGATACCGATGATGAATGGCTGAAAAGCTGGAGAAACGGCGAAAACTGAACGAATACAGACATATGAAGAGGAATGACGCCGTTTTATTATGAAAGAGGGAATAGAGTATGAGATTTGTAATTGCTTCAAATAATCCTAATAAGATAGAAGAAATGGAAAGGATCCTTTCGCCGTTGGGAATTTTTCCTACTACAGCCGAAGAGCTTGGAAAAGAGCTGCCGGAGGTAGAAGAAACAGGCGAGACATTTAAAGAAAATGCCGAGCTGAAGGCAGAAAGCGCCTGCAAGCTTACGGGTTATCCTTCTATTGCGGACGACTCGGGACTGGTCGTGGACGCACTCGGCGGCAGACCCGGAGTATACTCCGCACGCTATGCCGGTGAGGGCGCTACAGATGAGGAAAAAATAGACAAGCTCCTCACAGAGCTTCGCGACAGCGGCAGCGACGACAGGACAGCGCATTTTGAATGTGTGATCTGCTGCTGCTTCCCCGACGGAGAAAAGCTGTTTGCCTTTGGCAAATGTGATGGCACCATCGGCTACGCTCCGCGCGGAAATGGTGGCTTCGGCTACGATCCTATATTTTTTGTTGACGGCAACAAAACCTTTGCCGAGCTTACAAAGACCCAGAAGGACGCCATAAGCCACCGCGGCAGAGCACTCAGTGAGCTTGTGGATCTGCTGCAAAAGAAGCTCGGGAGGGTATGACCTGAAAGGAATATGAATATGACGAGTAAACAGAGAGCTTATCTTAAGTCTATAGCCTCGAATGAGGATACGATCCTGATGATAGGCAAGGGCGGTATGAGCGAACAGATAGTAAAGCAGGCTGACGACGCGCTGACTGCAAGAGAACTTATAAAGGGAAAGGTGCTCGAGAGCGCCGAAGAAAGTGCTGCGGACTACGCCGCCTACCTTGCAGAGCAGACAAAAAGCGAGGTCGTACAGGTCATAGGCTCTAAATTCGTGCTTTACCGCAGAAACGAAAAGGAACCGAAGATAGTGCTTCCGAAAAGCAGGAAGAAATAAAAACAGGGGTGATACATTGAAAACAGGAGTATTCGGCGGCAGCTTTGACCCTGTACATATAGGTCACTGTCAGCTTGCAAGGGGTATATACGAAAGCCTGTCCCTTGACAGACTGCTGATTATTCCTGCCTTTGTTTCCCCTTTCAAGAGTATTGGCGCCGCGACGGCACAGCATCGGCTTAATATGTGCCGTCTTGCCTTTTGTGATATGGAAAATACCGTCGTATCCGATATAGAGATAAAAAACAAAGGCAAAAGCTATACCTTCCGTACCCTACAGGAGCTGCATACGCTTTATCCCGGGGACGAGATTTATCTCTTTACCGGAGCCGACAGCTTTATGACTATAGAAAACTGGAAAAATCCGGAGATCATTTTCTCTCTTGCAACTGTCTGCACCGTTCCGAGAGAGGGGATCGACGCCGCTGCACTGAGAGAGCACGCACGGTTGCTTATGAAACTTGGCTGCAAAACCGAGGTCCTGGATATACAGGTCAGTACCGTTTCATCAAGCGATATAAGACGGCGTATTTCCGACACAAAGGAGTACAGGCACCTGCTTGTACCGTCGGTTTATGAATATATAGAGAAAAACAAATTATACAGGGAGGATACACATGGCAAGCATTGATATTTCTTACGTTAAGGACCAACTATGCGAGATGTATAAGGAGCTTGGAGCAGTCATTGACGGCGACAGCGTAAAGCTTCAGAATCTGTTTATAAAACTAAGCCCGGTCATATACGAGCAGAAGGGATCTATGGTAACCATGGGTTACTTCCTGTCCTCGCCCGTATGGGGCAGCACCATTGTTGATACGAGTGCAAGCGCCGGTTCTACCGACAAGGAGGCTGTCGATATGAATCTGTTCGGACTGAAGCTCGGTCTGATGGATTCAGTTATAAAGTCCTGCGCCGACAGCGAACCGAGAGAGCTTACCAGTGAATATCTCGGAAAAAAGCACCGCTGGAAGGCATATACCGGAAACATAGTTGCCGTAGGTCCGAGGATCGAAATGGCTTTTGATAAATACTGGCAAATGACAAAGGACAAGATAGCAACACATATCGGAAATCAGAAGATGTGTGCGGTAAAGATCTTCCTGTCTAATAACGGAGAGGGAAAATGCTTTGCAGAGTGCAGGATAAACAATATCCCTGTGGGAGAGATAGGAGAAGAGCTGCTGAAAGAAGCTAAGTCCTGGAAAACGGACAGCTTTATCTCGCATAAGCAGTATTTTATTCTTCGTCAGGACAAGGAAACAACGGAAAAGTATCCTGTTACCGAGCAGAAAATATTTGACATGACGCGGCGTGTTCTCCGTCTTTATGAGGAGTGCAACGAAAAAGAGGAGTTTGACAAATTTGCTCCAGGCTTTGACAAAATAGTAAAGG
>JAHKXX010000048.1 GCA_020627425.1 bacterium | reverse complement strand
GGGTCAAACTGAGTACCCCTGCCGTCTGTCAGCTCCTGTCTCACCTTTTCCGGCGGCAGCTCTTTTCGGTAACGTCTTACGGAGGTCATAGCGTCATACGCGTCCGCGACAGAGATTATCCTTGCTTCTATAGGTATTTCCTCCCCCTTCAGCCCGTCGGGGTAGCCTCTGCCGTCATAGCGTTCGTGGTGCCACCGCGCCCCGTAGTACAGGTGCGGCTTTATGGTTATATCTTTGAGCATATCGGAACCGATTATCGGGTGGGACTTTATCAGATTGAACTCCTCATCCGTCAGCTTGCCCTCCTTGTTTATTATGCTGTCGGGTATACCTATTTTTCCTATATCGTGCAACAGACCCATATAGTATATATCCTGCTGAAACTCCGTAGGCTTGCCCATTTTTATGGCAAGCTCCATAGAGTATTCAGCCACGCGCTCGGAGTGACCGTTTGTATACTTGTCCTTTGCGTCTATTGTTTTCGCAAGTGCCGTTATCATCTCTATAGTCAGCTTTTTTGAGGTCTGTGCCTGCTCTATATGCTTCTCGAGAATATAGTCCTTGTACACCTCTGACTGAAAGAACATATAGTAAAACAGCAAAGCCGACACAGAGCATATCCTGAGCAGCGCATAACAGCCGAAAAAGCCCTCGCCTGCTGCGCCGAGCAGTATCACTATCGTACACTCAAATATAACGACAGACTCAAACCTTCTCTTTTTTGCGACAAGTATACTCAGAACTATCATAAAAACGAGGTAAACAGCGATTATGATATAGGGCGTCCACCCGAGGATTCCCCTGTGAAAGCCTCCGTCTTCGTCGTAGAAAAAGGTAAGCTCACCGTTAAAGACAATAGATATTATCGTATAAGCAACGCCCACAAGCGCAGGTATCATCAACGGCAGCCGAAAGCGTTTGTACTTTTCGTCACGAATGATCGTTATTGTAAAAAAGTACATCAGAAATATCCTGAGACTGTATCCTACTGCCGTAGCAAGGGTAAGCAGCATAGTATATCCCCTTACCGTAGTGAGATAGATCTCCATATTGTATACCATCAGCTCAATAAGGCTGATACCTACGAGTATGTAGAAATTATGTCTTATATTCTTTTCAAGCCTGCTGTTTCTTACCAGAAAAAGCACGAGGAAAATGCTGCCGACTACAGGAAACAGGTTTACCGTTATATAGTCATAGTGCATTTTTTTCTCCTTTCGGATAGTTTTTATTTTCCGCCGGCGAATAAATCCTCGGCAAAAAATATCCTTACCCCTGATTATACCACTACCCGAAAGAAAAATAAACCATAAATATAATATTTTGTGCATTTTTTTGGTAATTTTGCAGATAATTAACCACAGGTTGTCCCTACTCCGTCTGACTGATGTCCTCCGAGCGCATATTGTCATAGTACATATCTATGGTATGCGGAGCGTTATACAGGCTTGTCAGCAGATAACTGCGAAAGTGTCTTATCTCTTTGCCGGTTTTCTTTACAGAGTCGAGAACATAGACTATATGATCGTACTCAAGCCTCAGAAACTGCCGTCGTACCACAATACACGGCAGGCTTTCTCCCCGGATTGTTATTGTATCTTCTTTTGGATTATAGACGTTATACATAATGTCCGTTATCAGAGTAAGAGTGTTTTCCGAATAGCCGTCAGAGCATAGTCTGTCGTAGTCTATTTGTTCCCGTATCTCTGACAGTTCTCTGTCTCTGTAGGCTTTATCATCCTCTCTGTCCGTATCATAATCAGATACTTTTTCTGAGGCTGCAGAGTCGGTCTCGGGCTGGGTTTATTGTACGTTACCATCCGCACCGTGCTGCACAGGGCGGCACTTGACGCTGGTTTAGTGTGGAGATAAGTATAATTGTCTATTCTATATATTATCTCCAAAAAACAGTACAGCAAGTATGACGTGAGTTCACGCGTTCATTATTACTTCTTCAGTCTTCAGTAATTTCTAAAAGTCGGTACACAAAATAGAGTAGACAAATACACTCGCCGTCACTCCAAAGCAGCGCTAAGCGCCGTCCTGTGCGGTACCCAAAGGGCACTTCCTTCGGGCGCACGGCGCGGAAAAAGAGGTATAATAAACCAAGCTCGTACGCGTGCCAAGAAAGTAGGCGGTAACAAAAGCTACAGTGCGCGAATTGACAGCGCAGGCACTGCGCCGCGTGCCAATAAAGCAGGCGGTAACACCAAGCAAAGTGCGCGAATTGACAGCGCAGGCACTGCGC
>JAHKXX010000047.1 GCA_020627425.1 bacterium | reverse complement strand
TAACGCGATTTAGTGTGATACACCAAGCAGAAAAGACAAATACACTTATTCTCACATCAAAGCAGCGTCAAGCAGCACCCTGTGTGCTGTGGCGCGAAAGGAGAGGGACAATAAACCGAGCCCGTACGCGTGCCAAAAAAGTCGGCGGTAATATAAACTGCAGTGCGCGAATCGACCGCGGAGGCACTCCGCCGCAGTCGGGCACCGGGCCGCTTGACATAGTTTTTTTAATTATGTATAATAATATTGAAGATAAGAGTATTTCTTATCATCGTATGGAAGCTGAGGCTTCCGTAAACAGTGGTGAGTCCTACCATATAAGTGGAAGCGTTACAAGAGGTGAGTCCTACCGTATAAGTGGAAGTTTTACAAGAGGTGAGTCCTACCGTATAAGTGGAAAATTTATGAGTAAAAGAGGGCTGTTCGCAGTCCTCTTTTATACATATGGGAGTATAAAATGGAACAGCCAAGATTGAAATTGTATACGATAGATATGAAATATGTCAGAAATTTATCCAAGGCAGATGATAATGTAATGTCTGTATCGCCGCAAAACGGAAAGGCAGTCAGACCATTTGTCGGGATCATCGTTTTGATAAACGATAGGAAATATTGTATTCCTCTTTCCTCGCCAAAAAAGAAGTTTGAAAACAAAAAGAATGGCGTTGATTTTATGCGTATTACCGATTCTTCCTCCAAAAACGAAAAGGGTGCACCGAAGATCATTGGTGTATTGAATATCAATAATATGCTTCCTGTTGAACAAAGCTTATTGAAACCAATAGATTTAAGGATAAAACCAACTGACTCTGCCAAAACCATTTCATACAAAGAGCTGATGAAAAACCAGCTTTCATTTTGTCAGCAGAATCAGGACAAGATCGTTAAAAGAGCAAATCGCCTGTATGAAATTGTAGTCAATTATCCTGATAGAAATATTAACCTTGTAAAACGCTGCTGTGATTTTAAAAAGCTGGAAAGTGTTTTGGAAAGTTATATTGCAAAACAATAAAAATTAATTGGTTTTCTTAAAGCCAAAAAGCGAAAAACGCATCACCAATTTCGGTGATGCGTTTTCTGTATATACGGATACACAAAATAGAATAGACAAACAGACTTGTTATCACTTATAAGCAGCACGAGCGGCACCCTGAGTGCCGCGACGCGGAAACAGAGGTACAATAAACCCAGCCTGCACGCGTGCCAATAAGGTAGGCGGTAACAATAACTTAAGTGCGCGAATCGACCGCCCGGGCACCGGGCAGGGTGCGGAAGGTCATGGTGAGAGCGTCAAAGCAGAGAAGACGGTCGGTCAGAAGACCTTTTGTGCCGAGAAGATATTTTATTGCTTCGCACGCCTGGATGCTGCCTATTACACCTACAGCAGCGCCGAGTACTCCCTGTACCTTGCAGGTGTCGCACTCGTCAAATTCCGGCGGCTCGGGTAGAAAGTGCCTCAGAGACGATGTTCCCGGTACATATGTCATTGTCTGACCGGAAAAACGAACTATTCCTGCATGTGAGTATGGTTTTTTCAGATCAACGCAGGCATCGTTTATAGTAAACTTGCTCGGGAAGTTATCCGTTGCGTCTACTATAAAATCATAGTCCTTTATAATGTCTTTTATATTTCTTTCGTCTATCCGTTCGTTTATCGTTTTTATGTCCGAGTACGGATCAAGCCTCAATAGAGATTCTCTTGCGGACTCGGCTTTTTTTGTTCCTATGCTTTTGTAGGAATGTATTATCTGACGGTGCAGGTTTGACAGCTCTACTTTGTCGCCGTCTGCAATTGTTATTTTTCCGACTCCTGCAGCCGCAATATAATAAAGAGAAGCAGATGCAAGAGCTCCGGCGCCGATCACTATAACCGAGGAGGAAAGCAGCCTTTCCTGCCCCGCTGTTCCTATTTCGGGCATTATTATCTGGCGCGAATACTTTTCTTTTTCTCTGTCAGTCATAGCTGTCCTCCAAGTGTAAATTCACTGCTGACGGCGTCGCTGGGCATACGCCAGTCACCTCTCGGCGAAAGGGTAACTGTGCCGACCTTTGGACCGTCCGGCAGGCAGGAACGCTTAAACTGTTGGGCGAAAAATCTGCGGATAAAGGTGCCGAGCCATTTTTTTATAGTCTTGTCGTCATATTTTCCGCTGAACGAGAGCTTTGCAAGACGGAATATCTTGTCGGCAGTAAACCCGTGGCGAACAAAATAATACAGAAAGAAATCATGAAGCTCATAGGGACCCACAAGCTCCTCTGTTCTTTGAGAGATCTCTCCGTCCTTTGGCGGTAAAAGCTCGGGGCTGACGGGAGTATCAAGAATATCGAGCAGAGCTGATCTCAGTGCGCCGTCGGCATTGTCTGCCTCGTACTCGGTGATATGCCTTACAAGTGTTTTGGGGATAGACGAGTTTACTGCATACATAGACATATGGTCGCCGTTATAAGTAGCCCACCCGAGTGCAAGCTCCGACAGATCGCCCGTACCTATTACAAAACCGCCCGTTTTATTTGCTATATCCATAAGTACCTGTGTTCGTTCGCGTGCCTGTCCGTTTTCAAAGGTAACGTCAAAGTCGTCAACACTCTGTCCTATGTCCTCAAAATGCTGAAGTACGGCTTTTGTTATATCTATATCACGAAAGCTGACGCCGTAGCTTTCGGATAGGATCTGTGCGTTGCTCTTTGTACGCTTTGTTGTACCGAAGCACGGCATTGTAACTGCGATTATATCGGTGCGGCTGCGGTGCAGCATATCAATGGCATGAACGGCTGCGATAAGCGCCAGTGTAGAATCAAGTCCGCCCGAGAGTCCTATTACAACCGTCTTTGCGTGGGTATGCTCTATTCTGGTGGCAAGCCCTGTTGCCTGTATAGTCAGTATCTCCTCGCATCTTTCGCGCAGATTGTCGCGGCTTTCGGGAACGAAGGGAGTACGGCTTATGTGTCGGGTAAGCCTTGTTTCTTCAACCGGCAAAGAGAAGCTTATTACGCTGTCGCCGTTATCCGTAATAGGTACAAACGTATTTGAGCGACGTCTCTCGGACTCGAGTCTCTGAAGATCGATCTCACTGTAAATTATGCCTGTTTTAAAGCGTTCGGATTCTGCCAGAACAGAGCCGTTTTCGCATATGATATTATGTCCCGAAAAAACGAGATCCGTAGTGCTTTCTCCAAGACCCGCACTGCAATACAGGTAAGCCGACAAAAGCCTTGCGGATTGAGAGCTTACGAGCATTTTTCTATACTGCGCCTTGCCTATCATTTCGTCGCTTGCCGAAAGGTTTGCTATGACTGTTGCGCCGCGTCTCGCAAGCCTTCCGGAGGGCGGCTCTGCCGTCCACAGATCCTCGCAAATTTCAACTCCGAGTCTTAGCTCCGGCATAGTTTCGCACTTAAACACAAGACCGGGGCTGAGTAAAACAGTTTGATCGCATATATTAACGGTTATTCTTGTATCCTGTCCTGCGGGAGTAAAGTGTCTCAGCTCATAGAACTCGGAGTAGTTCGGCACATACATTTTCGGTACAAGACCCAGGAGTTTTCCGTCTTTGAGCACCGCCGCGCAGTTATAGAGCGAAGCGCCGACCGCAACCGGGACTCCGACAAGGACAAGAGCGTTTATTTTTTTAGAATGCTCGGTAATTTTTCCGAGAGCTTTTTCTGCGCCCGCAAGAAGGCTTCTTTGCAAAAACAGATCAGAGCATGTATAGCCGGTTATACACAGCTCGGGAAAAACAATAACCCTTGCTCCGTTTTTATCAGCCTCGTCCATCATATCAATAATTTTATCTGCGTTTTTATCGCAATCCGCAACTTTAATATAAGG
>JAHKXX010000046.1 GCA_020627425.1 bacterium | reverse complement strand
GATATATAGTATTATTCTAATCTTATTATATATAAATAATACTATGTAGTCAAGATGATTAATAAAAAATATTTGTATGATGTTCCGGAAGGCACATCGGGAGAAAGCTTTGATCCTGCCCTGATTTTAGCGGAATACAAGCAGAAGAAGTATGCTATGACCGGATATGTCAAAGCGTATCGTGAATACTGCTGGACAGTGCAGAGTGTGGATGATCTGAAAACTGCTCCTTTCCATATTCTCGCACCAGAAGGACAGGTATTTTCTGACAAGGAGCATATCCGGCACATGGAAACCACCAGGAAATATTGCACCGGAACAGACCCGATCTTCATTGCGACAGATCATATCGCAGTTGATGTAAATGATGAGAGCAGCATACAGTGCGGTATTTCTTGAAGGCTGAGCCTTACGGATAACGGAGGAGAAGGGATGGTTGTAAAGCCTGAATTCTTTACGACAAAGTACAAAGGAGAAGTGATCCGGCCTGCTGTAAAGTGCAGAGGTCGGGAATATCTGCGTATCATCTACGGACCGGAATATCTTATGTCTGAGAATTTAAAGCGTCTCAAGAGCAGTTCACTTACAAGAAAGCGCAGCCTTGCATTGAGAGAGTTTTCACTGGGGTTGGAAAGCCTTTACAGATTTGTTATGAGTGAGCCGCTATACCGTGTGCATGAATGTGTTTTTGGGGTATTGGCACTCGAAAGCGAACCGATTGACCCAAGGCTTTAAAAATCTTTTATGCCGGTTATATTAATAATATCCATGCAGCTGAATTGATTATTCCATTTAAAATACTTGTCTTTATGTTCAGCTACAGCATTATTACTTAATCTTTCCGCAATGAGTGCGGCATCCATATCAGTACAAATTGTAGCTCTTTTAATATCATCTGCATTTATATATATTCCTATAGTTTTTGCCATTCCTGTAATCGTAGATTTGTCTCTTCCATTCAGATCTGCAAATACCATTACTCCAGGATTTAATTACTTGTGTTTAGCAGCTCGGGATGTTGACGGGTATAATGAAAAATATACTGCTGTGCAATACCTGCATATTCACCGAGTGCTTCTATATCTATACCGCTAAAGGTACTTGAAAGGGCTTTTCTCATCCATACATCAACAGGAAATGCCTCCATTCGGTGAAGTCCGTATAACAGAGTACACTCTGCCACCTTTTTACCTACACCGACTATTTTCATAAGCTCATATCGACATTCCTCAATGGGCATATTATACATATCATAAAGCCTTACGTCACCGCCGCTTACCTTTTTGGCGGCGTCTATTATATATTTTGCTCTGAAACCGGCTCTCAGCGGCGCCAGATCCTCTACAGTCAGTTTTGCTATGGTGTCTGCATCAGGAAAAGAATAACCAAGCTCTGTCTGTGAACCGAAGCCCTCACAAAGTCTTTGAACAATTCCCTTTATCCGGGGTATATTGTTGTTCTGAGAAATTATAAATGAGCAAAGTGCCTCCCACGGCTCCTGCTTCAGGATCCTTATTCCGTCAATTGATTTTAGTGCCTCAGTAAGTTGAGGAGCTGCTTTCTCGATCTCTCTTTTTATCTTGTTATAATCATTCTCAAGGTCAAAATAATCCTTCCATATAGTCAAATAATCCTCTTCACTGCAAGAACGAAGAATGATCCTGTTTTCCGAAGCGGAAACGCAGAGGCATTTACCATGTGCTATACCAAAATAGCTGTCGTCGGTTTGTCTGTCCCATCTGAAGCATTGACCGCATTCAAAAGTATTTTTTAGATTAAAGCCGTCATCAGGGTATATTTCGATACTGTAACCTTTAACACTGTATTTCATTTTTATACTTCCGATCTTTTTTATTAATA
Organism: bacterium; assembly: GCA_020627425.1. Taxonomy (GTDB): domain Bacteria; phylum Bacillota; class Clostridia; order Oscillospirales; family Acutalibacteraceae; genus UBA1213. Next base: position 1,887 of record JAHKXX010000046.1, on the reverse strand, counting down.
GCTATATTATAACAGTTTTTTGTGTATAATAAAAGCTATATCACAATTCTTTTCTTTCGTTTGTATATCAGCAGACACATCAGATATATGCCGCTTAAAAGCAGGGTGAAATTATATATTGATCTTAGCAGCACCATAAAGCCGATTATTTCTATAGGAAGGAGAACTATAAAAGATACTAAGTCAACTATGTTATTTGCTTTATTGGTATCAAAGAATCTGCTCAGAATTATCAGCAAGGCTTCTCCGCCGTCAAGACTGTAAACCGGAAGGCTGTTAAATACGGCAAGTGTTATATTTGCGTATATTAGTTCTTTAGTGAAGGCTGCGCCCGTAAGCCTGTAGATCAGGTACAGTACCGGAATTGAGAGTACGTTGTAGATAATTCCTCCAAGAGTTACAACAAGCTGTTTTCCTCTTGAACGGAGTGCTTTTTTTCTGTCTATAATTGCCGCGTCAAACAGAGTCAGTTTTATTCTTTCCGGATACGACCTGAACAGACCCAGTGCTGTTATATGTCCCGATTCGTGAATTATTGCGGCTATAAAGCATATTAGTATAGTTCTGCTTGTATCAAGGATAATTACCGCTGTCATTATAGCCACAAGCGGAAAGCTTATTTCAAATTTTATTCCGAATAAAGTAACAGTCATTTATATACATTCCCAAATACAGTCGTCGGGTTAAGCTCAGAGCCGTTATAGAATACTTCAATATGAATACCTTTGGTTATATTATCTCTGAGTAACCCGGTTTTTCCTATTACCTCACTACCGGATAAGGTGTCACTTTTTTTATATTTAATTTCCGAACAATTACCGTAAAGCACTTTTAGTCCGTTGTCGTGTTCTATTATAATATAGTCTCCGTACTTACTGTTATTATCTACTGTCAGAACCCTGCCTGAAAACATACATTTAACATCTCTTTTTGACTCTACGGAAATATCAATACCTCCGCTTTTGTTATATTTACTTCTTATCTTGCCCTCATCAAGAGGCATTGTAATACCCTTCATAGAAGGCAGACTGTTATCAGTCATTTCCGATATTCTGCTTATTTCCCGTATCTTTGTTTTATCATCTGTACTATCGGTCAGGTTTCTCCCGAGAGGATAGATACTCTTATTGTATTCATTCCGAACATAGCTGAATATGCTTATATTGGTCGCCTTTATTATCAGCATTACTATAACGAGAATGATACATACAGAAAGCTGTAAAAAAATAATAGGGTTGTTTTTTATTATCCCCAAAAACAAGGTTTTTCTGAAAGCATTATCCTTATTCAAGAAAATCCTCCTTTTAAAAATAAACAAAATATGATATTATATGTAATAGATTATATATAAGCGAAAGCAAAGCTTTTAAAGGTGTTTTTATGGAGATAAAAAAATACAAGGTCGCTATAATTGGCGGCGGAGCGTCGGGTCTCGTATGTGCATTAAGGTGCGCAGAGAAGCTCGGCTTTGGCAGCACTGTAATACTCGAAAAAAATAAAAAATGCGGCAGAAAGCTTTTGGCAACAGGCAACGGACGCTGTAATATTTCAAACAGAAACATAGAAGCTTCACGTTATCACGGAGACAAAAAGATCATTGACGAAGTACTTGGCGGTTTTACACTCAGGGACTCTGAAATATTCTTTCGTCAGCTTGGTTTAATTTTCAGATATGATGACGAGGGGCGCGCATATCCCTATAGTAACAGAGCAGAGACTGTGCTGGATATGCTGAGGCTGAAAATACAGGCTCTCGGCGTCTCTGAAATATGCGAATATAATATCAAAAGGATATTTAAGTCACACGGTCTTTTTAATATCGTCTCCGACTCAGGTACCGTTACTGCGGAGTACGTTGTATTTGCTGTTGGTTCCGGAGCGTCATTT
>JAHKXX010000005.1 GCA_020627425.1 bacterium | reverse complement strand
GCTGAGTACAATAGCCGCCGCCTGCCTTACCCTTCTTGCTGAGAAGATCCATAAGCTCTGAGTCGAGCATCATATCATAAAATCTTCCGCTCTCCTCTGACAGCGAGTGATAAAGCTTTCGTCCGGTAGCTATTATATCCTCGGCAGTACCCTGAGGCTTCGGGTTGCCGTCACGAAAGCGAAGCGCCGCGTCTGCATAGGTAAACGGGTAGTCAAGTCCCGTTCTCTTTGCCTGATTTTTATATAGCTTCTGTGCGAGCGGCACTATATACTTTACTACCGCGCTTCGGAATTTCTTTATATCCTCGGGCGTAAAGCAGTTGCGGTTCATCTGCAAATACCCAAGCTTTACAAAACTTTTATATCCGAGCTTTTTTGCTGCCTCGTCGCGCAGCCTTACCATTTTGTCATATATCTGATCAAGCTGTGCTCCGTTTTTATTATAGAACTCTCCCTCTGCCCTCCACGCTGCTGTACGTATATTATCCTCAGCGCTCATTTTATAGGGGTACATCTGGGCTATAGTTCTTTTTTCGCCATCAAAATTTATCTGTGCGGAAGCAAGCAGCTTCTGATATTCTGTTTCAAGCTTATTAAGCTGTTGTGTTTCGGGTATGATCTCGGGGGAAAAAGCCTTCAGAAATATCTCTGCATTTTTAAACATAAGGCTGCCGTATTTTTCGGCGAACTGCTCTTTGTATTTGCTGTTTGTGAGAAGCTTTGTAAAGCCCTGACATATATCGGTAAACTCGGGAGAGATCTCGTCGATATATTCTACTTCTGCCTCATAGTATTCGTCCTCGGTGTTTATAGTGTGCCTTGTATAGGCAAGGCTCATCATAGTATCTATGTGGGAAGTAAAGCTGTCCCACTCTGTAAAAGCCCTGTCTGCCGAGTCAAAGTCGGGCGCATTTTCAAACGAATTTTTAATCTCTGCTGCTCTCCCCTTTATTTCCTCAAGGTCGGGGCGTGTGTATTTCATTTCGGAAAACTTCATAGTTTATTTCCTCCCAAAAAGCCAAAACCCCCACACAGAATGCAGGAGTATTGCAAATAATATCAGTTTTTTAAGCTTTGCATAGGCGCAGGGATACGACCTCCGCGGCTGATAAACACAGACGGAGATTTCATATTCACTTCCATTATGGGACCCTCGCCGAGCAGACCGCCGAAGCTAAGCTCTTCGCCACTCTTTTTACCGATAGCCGGGATAAGCCTTACTGCGGTAGTCTTTGAATTTACCATACCGATAGCCGCCTCGTCCGCGATGATACCGGATATAACATCCGCCGGTGTATCGCCGGGGATCGCTATCATATCAAGTCCTACAGAGCACACCGCAGTCATAGCCTCAAGCTTAACTATGCTTAGCGACTTACTTCTTGCGGCGTCTATCATACCTGCGTCCTCGGTAACGGGGATAAACGCACCCGATAGACCCCCGACGTGTGACGACGCCATAACGCCGCCTTTTTTAACAGCGTCGTTCAGCATAGCAAGGCACGCGGTAGTACCGTGGGCTCCGCACTGCTCCAGACCCATCTCCTCCAGTATATGCGCCACCGAGTCACCGATCGCCGGAGTAGGTGCTAACGACAGATCCACGATACCGAACGGTACGCTGAGTCTGCGGGAAGCCTCCTTTGCGACAAGCTGACCGGTACGGGTTATTTTAAATGCCGTCTTTTTTATTATATCCGCTATTTCGGTTATATTACAGTTGCCGCCGGCTTTTTTTATAGCGGCTCTGACAACGCCGGGACCCGAAACGCCCACGTTTATTACGCAGTCAGGCTCGCCTGCACCGTGAAACGCGCCTGCCATAAAGGGGTTATCCTCCGGCGCATTACAGAATACGACAAGCTTTGCAGCTCCTATACAGTCGCGGCTTGCCGTAAGCTCGGCGGTTTTTCTTATTATCTGACCCATTTTTGCGACGGCGTCCATATTGATGCCTGCCTTTGTAGAGCCGATATTCACGGACGAGCAAACCTTTTCCGTAGTAGCGAGAGCCTCTGGGATACTTTCTATAAGTGCATAGTCACCCAGAGCAAAGCCTTTATGAACGAGTGCAGAGTAGCCGCCCACGAAGTTTACGCCGACGGTATCGGCTGCCCTGTCGAGAGCCTTTGCAAATTTTACGGGGCTTTTGCCGGAGCATGCAGCAGAAAGCATCGCGATAGGAGTAACGGCTATTCTCTTATGTATTATCGGGATACCGTAGTCCTTGCTTATATCCTCGCCTGTTTTTACGAGGTCCTTTGCATAGCGGCATATTTTATCGTAAACCTTAGTGCAAGCCTTATCTATATCGGAGTCAATACAATCGAGCAGCGATATACCCATGGTTATTGTACGCACATCAAGGTTTTCGTTATCTATCATATTTATTGTTTCCAGAATATCGTGGGAATTTATCATTTAGAAATACCTTCCTTTTATTGTTTTCGACCGGTCAGATAGTATGCATGGCGTTAAATATATCCTCGTGCATTATATGCACCTTTACTCCCATCTGCTCTCCCTTATCGGTCAGAGTATCGACAAGCTCCGAAAACGGAACGGTACATTTTGTAATATCAACAAACATTATCATAGCAAACATACCCTGCAGCACCGACTGGGTTACCTCTATGATATTTACTCCTACCTTTGCGCATTCATTTGCGACAGAAGCCATTATTCCCACATTATCTTTTCCGAGAACAGTTATTACAGCATTCATATTCTCTACCTCCATTATTATATACCTAATTATCCTATTTTTTCTCCCATTTGTCAAGCGGCGTGCCGGCGCGGCGGAGTGCCTCCGCGGTCGATTCGCGCACTCGGGTTGGTGTTACCACCGACTTTCTTGGCACGCGTACAGGTTTGGTTTATTATACCTCTCCGTCCGCGTCACGGCGCTCAGGGCGCCGCTCGCGCTGGCGCAGTGCCTGCGCTGTCAATTCGCACACTCAAATTAGAGTTATCGCCGACTTTCTTGACACGCGGTC
>JAHKXX010000045.1 GCA_020627425.1 bacterium | reverse complement strand
TGGATTTTGTTTTCTTCGTAACCTTGAGCGTGTTAGCCTTTTTGCTTGACTTCACAATAACCTTGTACTTAGCGGTCTTATCATTTGATGAGGTTACGGTAATGATAGCTGTGCCCTCCTTAACCGCGTGGATTACGCCGATTGAATCCACCTCGGCAACAGACTCATTACTTGAGCTGTAATACAGGGATGGGTCGCAGGGCAGGGGTGTCAGCGTTACCGCGACCTGCGCGTACTGTCCCTCCTTTAGAGTTACAAGGCTTTGCTTCGCCTGCAGCTTACTTGGCTCGAGCCAGGGAGTTTCCGCCATATTTATTATATGGAGAGTAAAGGACTTTTGGAGTCCGGTTCTCAGTGTGGCGGTAATTTTAACAGTACCTGTCTTTTTTTCCGTAACCACACCGTTTGAATCCACCTCGGCAATATCAGTATCCGACGAGCTCCAGCTTGCTACCCTATCGTTTGTTCCAAAGGGAGTAAGAGTGTACTCTGCGCGGAATTGGTTCCACAGAAGCATATCGTCGTATATTTCACTCCCTTGGAAATAGATATTATCTGCTTTGATAATACTCTTCTCGCTGATAAAGGAAGCGATTATTGTCGTATCGTCAGTAATTGAGTATGTAGGGTCAAACTCACTTCCGTCCTCATTTTTCCACCCATCAAAAACATATCCCTTCTTCTCGGGAAGCTCGGGAAGATCAACGACAAACGAGGAACCCAAAAGCACGGAGTTTTCCTGAACAGTCTTGCCGTCGGCGACAAATTTAACCGTGCCGTAAACCTTGTTGAGCATTTTATCTATATTATTATTTATCCATGCTTGACGCTCAATCAGCCACTCACGCAGAATACTTATTTCAAAATCAAAGCCGGCAACAGAATTATCCAGCTGCCAACACTCTTTGTTAGCCTCCCATGAGCTTGCGGTTTCCGCGGCAAACCGGTCAAGCAGTCCGCCGTCCTTTACTATATCGTTTATGATTCCGTTAAGCTCTGTCCAGCGCTGTCTGAGCATAGCTTGATATTCAGGGCACTCCTCTCTGAGCTTGTTAAGCCAGTCCATACTTTTGCTCATATAAAAGCCGTCGGTGTCTCTGACCGACTTGCCGAGAGAGAGGTCGAAATCCCATACCGGACCCCAGTAAGCCTTTTCGCCTCTCGGCTTGTATAGATATGTGCTGTCAGTACGATAAGCGTCTACATTCTTCGAAAATTCCTGCACCCACCAATAGTCGGCGGTTGATTGTAAGTCAATATAATCCCACACGGAAACGCCGTTGTCATCCTTGAAGTCCTTGCCGTATACGGCATTTTCAATCCTTTGGAGATAGTCTGTTATATACTTCTTCTGTGCTTCCGTACCCAATACATCTGTCGGGTCATCGGAAGCGAAAGCAGGATTCGAGAAAGCGAAGCCGGTCCCGTTTTCAGTACGGAAAACATTCTGTTCAGGCTCGTCGCCCTCAAGCAAAGAAAACAAATAACCGCCTGTAACCTCGGGCTCGGTATTATCCTTATCGGTAAGCTCGTCGATGTTTACGCGACTCTTTCCTACCCTGACTGGCTCGCAAAGGTAGTAGCTGCCGATATATTTACCGTTCATCACAACATCTACGGGGAGCATTTTGGGAGTATACGCAAGCCCGAGCATTCTCGCTATATGATAGACGATTCTGTTTCTGAGCAGAGTTTCGTCCTTGGCGTTTGCGAGCAACACCCAATGCTTGTTTGAACCCATACCAAGCAAATTGGCGCTTTTTTTAAGCTTGAACTTATAGGGCTTTTTGTTCTCCAGCCATGTTGTATGTCCTCTGCCGCGGATGTATTCAAGCTCTAAATCCTCTGTTCCGCTCAGCGCGGCATTGCTGTAGTCTCCCTTGTAGCCGTCGGGCACCTCAACATTAATCTTGCCCGTACATTCAGCGCTGTGGTCGGGGCTTGAATTCATTTGCTCAATCGTGCCGTAGCCCGCGGCGTTTTCATCAATGTCGATATTAATTACAGGAATGCCGTTATTAGCAACGGCGGTTTTCTCCGCCGCGTTTGTGCTTATAGGCGAAGCGCAAATCACGCTCGTAATTATAAGTATTGATAGCAGTAAGCTTACAGAACCTTTGAAAACTCTCATAATAATTGCCATGCCTTTCCGCCCACAAATCGAAATTAAAGTTTACCTTACGCTGTTACCGTGGGCGGATAAGGCGTAAATGGCAATTAAACCATCAGCTCTGCATGGGTTTTATTTTCCAAAACAAGTTTTGGATAAAACCTCAGCTCGTGCGCACGCAGTGCGCAACTGAGCGGGCATTATTAATTGAATTAGTGTGAACTTTCACACTAAATCCTCCACGCAATGATTAGTTTAAATTAGATTATACCATTGTTTTTAGTGTTAAACAATACATAATCCGTATATTTTAATGCTTATTATAAAGAAAAAGTCTGAGCTTTTTAAAAGCATTATCCCCATAAAAGATTGAAGCGTATTCTGCATATCCCCGAGGGAACCGTCAACAGCCGTCTGAACAAAGGACGGTTACTGCTTAAACAAATGTTAAAAGAATAAACATATATTAGTTTTTCAGGAGTCGATTTATCGGCTCCTGCTTTTTCACTTTATAGGAAACTGCTCTGTAACGCTGCAAAACAATAAACTTTTTCACAGGGTAACTGATAATTGCAATAGCATAAACTCCTATAAAGCAAAAAACAATTTATATTCTCCGCTCAGTTTGCTGCTGCGCAGCAACGAGCGATGAGTAGCGAAAGGCGCGCAAAGCGCGCCTTTCTTGTAAAGCGTCTGTGCAATTAGCAACCGACACCACAAACAGCGTCTTTCTCAAACGGCTTTACAATCGGAAACAGTCCGCTCTGCGGGATGATGTATTGCGTCGGGGTTGCCCCCCGACTTTTTCCTGCTATCATTTTTACCCTCCGTTCATATTATAAATTTTTTGCTGTATCTTTTAACGGACTTTGTTTTTTGCAAAACAAAAACCACTACACTGCGAAACTAATTCGCAATGCAGTGGTTATACTCTCGGGTGAGAACAAATTAATTGTATTGGTTTTTAGGCAATACCGCATAATTCAGGTGTGCGCCTTGAATTGTGCGGTGTTGCCTTTAGTTTATTCTGATTTTGCGGCAACTTTGAGGGATGAGAGAACAGACTAGCATCATCATCGGGGGTAAAGCCGTAGCTTTGTACAACGGCGGCTGTGACTTTGATAAGTTTTTTCATAGTATTCACTCATGTATTAATTCTATAATTATTTTACTTTAAGCTTAATTGTCTTTGTCACAGACTTTGACTTGTAGTTGGATGTGCCCTTGGCGGTTACCTTGACCTTGATTTTGTAGCTGCCCTTTTTCGCCTTAGCCCACTTTTTGACTGTAATAACGCCCTTGGAGCTTATTTTGAGGTACTTTTTGACAGCCTTAGGAGCACTTGTTATTTTGCAAGCGAGTTTACCCTGAGCCTTTGTCACCTTGACCGCGCCCTTGACGGTGACGGATTTTTTCTTTACAGTCTTTAGCTTGACGCTTTTTGTAACGGGCTTAACCTTGATCGGGTTGTCTGCCTTTGTAATTTTGAAGGTCTTGATGATTGAGCCCTCATAATCACCCACAGCCGTAATAATAACTGTAGCCGTGCCGACGTTCTTGTTGTTCTTGTAGGTCACGATGTAGTCGGTATTCGGGACAAGGGTGTAATTGTTTTCCGTATCCACTAAGGTGATTTTCTGGGAAATAGCCTTGCCTGTGTAAGTTTTGTTCTTGATACCGCTGAGGTTGAAATAACCGATATCGTTTGATGGTTTGGGAGCTACGGGTTCGGTTGTCGCAGGCTCTGTGAAAGGCTCTGTCTGAGGCTGAGTCGGCTCGGTTGTGACAGGCTGTGTCGGTGCAGTTGTGCCGGGCTGTGTCGGCTCGGCTGTGATGGGCTGTGTCGGTGCGGTTGTGACGGGCTGTGTCGGCTCGGTTGTTACGGGTTGTGTCGGTTCGGTTGTACCGGGCTCTGTCGGTTCGGTTGTGTCGGGCTGTGTCGGTTCGGTTGAGTTTTCCGTCACAAACGAAGTGCTTACGCAAAGATAATTGAACTTGCTGTAGCCGTTTATGCCGCTAACTTTAGCTTCTTTGCCGTTCACTGCGGCGGTAACGGCAGTCTTGTCCTCGGATACGGAGAACTTATAGCCGCTTTTTGTTTGAATATAGATGTCAGCGTAGTATTCCTTTTCCGCTTCGAATACATCGGACTCTGTCAGCTGATTATCATTACCGTCAGACCAACTAACGGCATAAACAGTTACACCGTCGGGAGCTGTGACTGTAGTTGCGGGATGGGCACCTGCGACAGGCTCGACAAGGTCGGTAAAATCTACGCTTGTAATTTCGGTCGGCGCTTTAGCGGGAGCATACTCCACGCTGATTCTTCTTTCCTTCTCCGGATCGTTTGTGGTTTCATAGGCAGTAAAGCTTTCGGTTTCGTCGTTAAAAAATGCTTTGGCGTCCGTGGTGAAGGCGTAGCCGCTGTTTGCTTCAACAATTATTCGGTTAAAATAGCTCTTGCCCTCCTCAAAAACATCATCGGGGTTCAGAAGAACAGGTGTGCTGTCGGGAGTGTTTAAGTACCAGTCAAAGCTCTTAACCGTAAAGCCCTCCGAGGTGGTGAGGTTATATACGGGCTTTTCTCCCGCCATAGGTTTTACTAGTCCCGTGAGGCGGATTTCGTTAATCTTTCTTTTTTCAGGTGTAAAGAACAATCTCGCGTACAGGGCTTCGTCGGCGGAGTAACCAATAACTTTGCCCACATCTGCGGTTTGATCATTGACTGTTACAGCTACGTCGGGCTTGCCGTCAACAAGAGGGAAGCGGAAGCCTTCCTGACAGTATATATAAAAAAGCGCCTTGTACTGCACGTCCTCTTCAAATACATCATCGTCCGAAATATTAACGTCCCCGACTGTTGCAAAGCGGAACGAGCCTACATAAACTCCCGAGGTGGAGAAAGGCATAACGTTATGCTTATGTTCGCCGACATAGGGAACCTTGAAATTTGTCAATTCTACTTTTGAGACAGGGGTTAGGCTTTCAGAATCAATCAGCTTATCAAACGTGATGGTAACTATGACGTTTTCCTGACCGTTGAGCGTTGAAACATAGTAACCGCCGACACTCGCTTCTTTGCCGTTGACCGTTGCGGTTACGGCGAGTTTGTCGTCAACAACGTTAAATTTATAGCCGCTCTGCGTCTCTAAATTGAACTGCACATAATATGTGTAACCCGAGAGAAAGGTCTTTGAGGCTTTAACCGTATCGCCGTTGTCGTCAGCAAACTCAACCTTCTTGACTGTTAACCCTTGGGAAACAGTACAGGTAGTATCGGGATTAGCGCCTACCTCAGGCTCTTCAAGGTCGGTTATTTCAATGGTTGGGATAACTGTTTCGTCGCCGCCCGCGGACGCGGTTATCGGCGCGACAGTAAATAGACTCAGCAGCATTATTGCCGCTAAGATGATACTTAAAGATTTTTTCATAAAGATGCCTCCTTTTTCTATAGGCGTATTTAGCCTATTATTCATTTTCATTATATCAAGCCGCCGCGCGTTCCACATCAGCCAAATGGATGATTTTACAGCAAGAAAGCGCGCGCAATCAGCGCGTCCGCTTTCGTATAGCCATCTCCGGTGTATGGGTGTTGTTACCCAAAACAGCTATGCATGGGTATTGTTACC
>JAHKXX010000004.1 GCA_020627425.1 bacterium | reverse complement strand
TCATAGTGAAAAAATAGCTCATCAGACCGTCTACATAGTATATCTTTGTAAAATACGGTGTAAACTGGGAAACAGACAAAAGCCAGAAGGTAATATCAAGAACCCCGAGCGCTCCGTAAAGCATATTTATAGTTTTTTTCTGACGGATACGCATAATAATTCCGATAAGTGCAGCAAAAACAGAGGTAAAAAACAGGATCATTGCAAAAATGAACGACAGCCCGTATTTGCTCATCATATAATAATACAGACCCGAGTCTGTCGTAACAAATGTTTCGGATACCACAAACGGATTATGGTCGGTCTTGCCTCTTATTATACGCAGTTCTGCTCCGGAGTCGTTTTCCCTGAGGGGTATCGTTACATAGAATTCCTTTACGGAGCCGCCGGGAACTATGGAGTCTCTGTCTCTTATAAATTCTTTTCTCAGTTCTCCGTTTATATAGACCTTCACATCGCTTCTGTTACGGAAACACAAAATGCTTTCAATACCTATATTGTCCGGAAGTCTTGATACTATGGTGAAATCCTCATTCAGCGCTCTTTCATCATCGTAGCTTTGTCCTACCTCAAAGCTCCTTCCTTTAGAATCTATGACCGTCCATTTTTCTATATATTGTATTTCATTATCCGCGTCGCTTGTACTGTCGGACACAATGACAGACAGCACCAGCCCTATTATCAAGCTAAACACGAACAGGCACAAAAAAACCATTTTTGGAATAGATTTATATATTTTATGTTCTGTCACCGTATTCATATCACGTTACACCTCCGCTCCTGACGTCCTCAGTATATGACGATACAATTATACAACAGATTTTAAAAAAATGGAATAGCAAACAATATGGTCATAAAAAATTAATATATAAAAAAGCTAAGTTAATGTTTTTTACTAATTTTATTTCTATATAAAACTTGTTATTTGCAGTCAATAATTGTATAATCTATATTTGTCAGCAGCATAGAAAACTATTTTATTACAAGCGAATACGAGGAGAGAAGGAAAAAAGAATGAGATCACAATTTGTAAGGGGGATGGCTGACGGTATACCGATAATGCTGGGGTATTTTTCCGTGTCCATAGGTTTTGGTATACTTGCTGTCCGGTCGGGTCTTAGTATACTGGAGGCTGTGGGTATATCCGCCTCGAACCTCACCTCGGCAGGACAGGCAGCAGGCGTATCCGTAATAGCGGCAGGCGGTACGCTTATAGAGATGGCAATAAGCCAGCTTGTTATAAATCTGAGATATGCGCTTATGGGAGTGTCGCTCTCTCAGAAGCTTTCGCCGGACTTCAGACTTTATCAGCGGCTTATCGCCGCGTTCGGGATAACGGATGAGATATTTGCCGTAGCAGTATCAAAGACAGAGCCTGTAACTGCAAAATATATGTACGGACTGATCTTTACTCCGTTTATCGGCTGGACGACCGGTACACTTGTGGGAGCTGCCGCCGGAGGAGTGCTGCCGCAGTTTATAACAAATGCGCTCGGTATAATGCTCTACGGAATGTTTATCGCTATAATTATGCCTGCGTCCAAAAAGGATCACAGGGTAATGGCAGCTGTGATCATCGCAGCAGGTCTTTCCGCCTTGATAAGCTTTCTGCTGCCCTTTGTTTCTACGGGCTTTGCGGTCATTATATGCGCCTTAGCAGCCTCTGTTCTGTGCGCGCTGCTGTTTCCCGTAAAGGAGGAGAATAATTGAC
>JAHKXX010000044.1 GCA_020627425.1 bacterium | reverse complement strand
GCGGAAGGAGAGGGACAATAAACCCCGCTCGTTCGCGTGCCGATAGGTAGGTGGTAACATCAATCAGAGTGCGCGAATCGACCGCGGAGGCACTCCGTCGATCCGGTAGTTGACAAACCGGGCAAAATGTGTTTTAATAATAATACAATAAATCATACTAATTTAGTATGAATTGATTCGGAGGTAATAATAATGAATGTTTACGCAGATAATGCGGCGACAACAAAGACAAGCAAAACGGCAATAGCCGCAATGCTGCCATATTTTGATGAAATATATGGTAACCCATCAAGCCTGCATACGGCAGGTCAGAGAGCAGCCGAGGCACTGGAAAAAGCAAGGGAAACTATTGCAGGAATACTGAACTGTACACCACGAGAGATAACTTTTACCTCCGGTGGAAGCGAGGCGGATAATCAGGCAATAGTCTCTGCCGCAAAAATCGGAGAGAGAAAGGGAAAAAAGCATATAATCTCGACTGCATTTGAACATCACGCTGTTTTGCATACGCTGAAAGCTCTGCAAAAGCAGGGGTTTGATATAGAGTTGCTTCCCGTGGGAGATAAAGGATTCGTCACTGCGCAACAAGTAGCCGACGCGATAACAGACAAAACTTGCCTTGTGTCGGTTATGTTTGCAAATAATGAGATTGGCACAATACAGCCCATAGCCGAGATCGGCAAGATTTGCCGCGAAAAAGGAGTGCTGTTTCATACCGACGCCGTACAGGCGGCAGGCCACCTACACATTGACGTTCAGCAGCAAAATATAGATATGCTGTCGCTGTCGGCACATAAATTTCACGGCGCAAAAGGAGCCGGTGTGCTTTACGCAAGAAAAGGCATAGCCCTGACAAATATTATAGAGGGCGGCGCACAGGAAAGAGGAAAACGCGCAGGCACAGAAAACCTGCCGGCTATAGTGGCAATGGCAGCTGCACTAAAAGAGGCGGACGATGATCTGACAAAAAACAGCAGCTATGTTTCGGCTATGCGTGACAGACTGATAGAGGGGCTTGAAAAAATACCGCACAGTATACTGAACGGTACAAAAGAAAACCGCCTGCCGGGAAACGTAAGCTTCTGTTTTGAAGGGATAGAGGGCGAAAGCCTGCTTCTGCTGCTTGACTCAAAGGGCATCAGCGCCTCGTCAGGCTCTGCGTGCACATCAGGCTCGCTTGACCCGAGTCATGTACTGCTATCTATAGGCAGACCGCACGAGGTAGCCCACGGCTCGCTCCGGCTGTCACTTAGCAGTTATAACACACCCGAACAAATAGAATACATTCTGGAAGAGGTTCCTCCGATAGTCAGCTATCTGAGGGAAATGTCTCCGCTGTGGCTTGATAAGATAAGCGGTAAAAAAGAATTCTTTATAAAGTGAGGTAATAAAAATGGCTTTGTACAGTGAAAAGGTAATGGATCATTTTCAAAATCCGAGAAATGTCGGCAGTATAGAAAATGCGGACGGTGTCGGTGAGGTAGGTAACGCAAAATGCGGCGACATTATGAGAATATATCTGAAAATTGATGATGACACGATAACAGACGTTAAATTTG
>JAHKXX010000043.1 GCA_020627425.1 bacterium | reverse complement strand
CAAAGGGACTGAAAACAAAGTCCATACATTAGATATTTTCGGCTCTAAGTCTGCGAATACTAAGGAAGATCGCGCAAATCTCAATAAACTGAATCTCGCTCATGCAAAAGCAAGCAGAGATTTATTGAAGTTTGTGAGATCGGAGGGTACAGAAGCCGGAACGGAATATGCGATGATATATGATGAAAATATGCAGTTGATCGAGGATTGGAAAACGCCAAAGAAAGGTGAGCGCGGAAGAGTTCCTATTGATTATTATGATAAGACTTTTCACGCTTTTCATAATCACGGAAGTAGTCTGCCGTTGAGTTTTGGAGATTTATCGGGTTTTTCAGATAATTCAAAGATGAAAAGCTTAACTGCACAAGGTAATAATGGAAATAATAAATTTGTTGTATTTAAGGGCAATGATTATGATGAAGAAGCTTACAAAGCTTTTTTATACAGCAAATCAATTGAACCATTCTTTACCATAAATGACAGAAATTTTTCATTAGCTAACACAGTTAAGAATAATGAATGGAATGCAATGTCTGATGAACAGAGAGAACAGTATTTAAGACATCTGTTATCAAAAACAGAAGAATGTTTGGTAGGCGGTGAGAAATATGGAGTCAAATATGTCTTCAAAAAGACCTGAGTGGCTTACTGATGAACTGATAGATAGCTTTCGGGAGACGTTAAGGCAATGCCCCAATCCATATACTGATGAAGATATGAGGCATTGGCAATATGACGGAGAGAACGATATGTTAAGAAGAAATGCTCGAACAGCCAAACAGATTCTGACAAAATATGGTTTACTTGAAGAATAATAAAAGCTCCCATCCGGGGGCTTTTAATTTTGCAAGAAAGCGAGGACAGCATGAATGACAACCATAAATTCTTTTATGAAGAAGGCGGAGAACTAACAACGGCAAGCATTGACGCTATTGTCAGCGTGAAGCGCGGCGGTCTGTATGATGCACTTGGCGGCAGGATAAGCCTGAAAAAGACAGACATTACAACATTGAGGTTCGCGCTTGAATGTGCTGTCAATGACTGTCGGAAACTGCTTGCCCGATATGAACGGCTGCTGTTTGCCATTTCTCAATGGGAGAGTGACCGACAATGACCGAAACCGAAAAGATGTACAGAGAATACGGGATTTGTACGAAATGCGGTCAGAACAGCGCAAGACCCGGGCGGCTTTACTGCTTTGACTGCGCCGACAAACGTGCCGAGCATAACCGTATCTATTATAAAAACAACAAAGAGCAGATCAAGGAGTACAAAAAGGAATATTATAAATACAACTACGAATATCGCAAGGCAAATGGGCTTTGTATTGCCTGCGGGAAACGACCTCATGACGAAGGCAAGGTCAGATGCAGGCGCTGTCTTGCAAAGGACAGGCAAATGCACATCAGGCAGTCGCGACGAAAAGGAAGTATACCGTCGTTTATGCGCGGTGATGGTACATTCTGTGAAATGTGCTGTCAGCCGAAATGCAACGGTCAGAAGATATGTTCCGATTGCTACAATAGGCTGCTTGAAGCGCAGAAAACGCGAAAAAAGTCCGACAATTCAAATCACCCGTGGCGCAGGCTCAACGACCGCGATGTCAGAGAAAT
>JAHKXX010000042.1 GCA_020627425.1 bacterium | reverse complement strand
GTCTGCTGATCAGCAGCTGTTTACTATATCAGATTTTTTATCTTCATCATAATTCAGAATAGTATCTACTGCAAAAAGAAGCTCTCTGTATTTTACCTGTAAAAGCTTCAAATACCTTCTGCCGTTATCGGTTATTGCATAGTAATTCCTTGTACGGTGACTTTCCGTTACTTCCTGAGAATACTCGGTCACATAGCCCTGCTGCTGGAGCTTATACAAAACGGGATACAAAAAGCTCATTTTGTATGCACTGTTGCTGCGACGACTTAACTCCTGTGAAAGATTGTAAACATACATTGGTTTTTCGCTGAGCAGAAGCAGCGTAAGCATAGGACTTGTAGATCTTTTAAACTGTTCCTCAAACGATTGCCCCATATCCTTCTGTTGATTTTTACTCAAAATCGATCGCCGCCTTTCTTTTATTTCCTTTTTTTGCATTAAACGCCTGCTTTAACACCGATCGTCGAACAATGCTCGTCTATGGTTATAATAACAAAAATAAATATTCAATTCAACGGATAATCGGAAAATTTGCTGTAAACTTTGTATTAAATAAATATGTTATTAACCTTAAAATTTTTTAAGAAAAGCAACAGCAGGCAGCTTACGCTGCCTGCTGATTTGGTTATCGGGATCAATTATGAACAATAGGAAGTTCATCATCCTCGTAAATCAATATCACTTACAGTTATGACATCCTCAGTCTGAAATTTAATTATCTATAGCTCGGTGCGCTCATATTTTTCTTTTTTCCATCCGTCAGCCCTCCTGACTGAAATAGTCTTTTGCTGCCTCTGAATACAGGTACAGCGCTTTGAGGACATTTTGAAGGTTGGTGTCGTTTGTTCCGCCGTTCAGAACATTGTAGCAGTAGTTCATCGGGCTGTAGACGATGGAATACTCTGTGCCGTCGATCTTGAACGATACGTTAAATTTATCCTGCAATTCCTTTGCGGCGATATTTCTGATTCGGATCACCTGATAGGTGTCGGTCGTTGTGATATCAAGCCTTCTTTCGCTCATATTTTTATCAAGGCAGGAAACATCGGAAAGGGTATGAGCCTTAGTAAAGTACAGCGAGAGCGTGGTCTCGGACTTCAGCGAAAGCGTTGCGCCTGAGTGAGTTGTTCGGTTTCTGAAGATGTGTCTGCAACCGTTGCTTCCTGTGTTGTCGGAGAAATGTCTGCCATTTTATCGCTGCACGCACAAGAGAAGATCACAGTACAGCTTAGCGCCAACATCAAGAGAACTTTTTTCATAAGGTATCACTCCTATGTTTTGGTGTGGGATATATTCAAAGATTGCTGCAAGGATTGAACCAAAAAGTATCTTCTATTTGTTTGGGTCATAGTCAATACCCACTTTAAAAATTTGCCCTGCCATTATTATAACCGCAAAGTATGTCCCCCGCCTCTAAGGCGGCGGGTGCCATATATCCGTTCAGTGGGAGTAAAAATCTCCCACTGAACGACAGCAAGCCTACGGCTTGCCTTTGCTTGTTGAAAGC
>JAHKXX010000041.1 GCA_020627425.1 bacterium | reverse complement strand
TTGATAAAGATACCTTTTTAATATATAATATTTACAGATAATCAAAGGAGCTGAGAGCTTGGAATTAACACTAAGTAATATAACCAAAAGCTTTGGCGAAAAGGAAGTACTGCGAGATATTTCTCTTTCTGCCCAAAGCGGCAAAGCGTTCGGTCTTTTGGGCAGAAACGGAGCCGGAAAGACAACAACAATACGCATCATTATGGGAGTATTCTTTCAGGACAGCGGCAGCATAAGTATTGACGGAAAGCCAATTGTCAGATCGGACATTCGCTTTGGCTATATGCCGGAGGAAAGAGGTCTATATCCCAAAAAGGTAATCATGGAACAGCTTGTATACCTTGCAGAGCTGAGAGGAATGAAAAAGAAGGAAGCGCAGGCTGCGTGCAAAAGGTGGCTGGAGCGTCTTTCTATGGAGGAATACACAAACAAAAAGCTGGAAACCCTGAGTAAGGGAAATCAGCAAAAAATTCAGCTTGCGGCAACGCTGATGTGCAATCCCCAGATAGTCATTCTGGACGAGCCGTTTTCGGGACTTGATCCGGTTAACGCAAGGCTGCTGAAGGACGTAATAAAGGAAACCATAAACGACGGGGCTATTGTGCTTTTTTCAAGTCATCAGATGAACTACATTGAGGAGTTTTGCGACGATATTGCTATTCTGAACAGCGGTAGAATTGCCCTTAGCGGAAATATCGGCTCTATCAAGCGAAGCTATCCGAGAGACAGGATCAGGGCTGTCAGCAGTGAACCGGAGCGTCTGTCGGAATATCTGCTGAAGCGCTGCGGTGACAATATAAGCTCGCTTGACTCTGACGAAAAGGATCCGACAAATATCTTTATAAAGATAAAGGAGGCAGCATATAAAACAGCTCTGCTAAAGGCTCTGTCCGAGAGTAATATTGACATTGACTGCTTTGAGGTATGTGAGCCTACTCTTAACGATATTTTTGTAGAATACACGGAGGCAGGGATATGAAACATATTTTGCAGGTTCTGAAATTTGAATACCTTACCTGTGTAAAGAACAAGGCGTTTATAATAACCACCGTACTTATTCTGGCAGCCATACTACTGTCGAGCATAATCCCCACGATCATAATGAGCGTCGGAGAATCGGACGACAAGAATGAGCAGAAGGAGGCGCCGGTGATCTGTATAGAAAACAAAGTATATGATGATGAGCAGATAACCGAGCTTTTTAAGGCTGCATATCCGGATTACAACATTGATCTTTCAGATGAAGATATTTCAACCGTAAAGGCAAAGGTAAACACAGACAAATACATCTTTGCCGTACTGATCGACGACGAGCTTTCATATACCTTTGTCACAAAGAATAACTCTCTAATGAACTCCGAAACGAGTATAATAAGCACCGTACTGATAAACGCTTATCGTATGAATAAATTTAGCGAAAAGGGTGTATCACCTGCCGATACACAGAAAATCTTATCGGCTGATGCGAAATACATAACAATAACAACAGGTACGGATCAAACAAAGAACTACATTTCAACATATATTCTTATGATGATTTTGTACATAGCAATTATGATGTACGGTCAGATGGTTTCTCAGAGCGTTGTTTCCGAGAAAAACACAAGGGCGATGGAGATGCTTATAACCTGTGCAAAACCCTCTCACCTTATGTTCGGCAAGGTACTCGGTTCGGGTCTTGCAGGTCTTACTCAGCTTTTGCTTATTATAGGTACGGCTATAGTATCAATTCAGTCCATCGCCGCAAACACCCTGCCCCCGGATATTACAGAGATGCTCTCGCTTCCGGTCAAAACGGCTGTGTTTGCTGTTATATTCTTTATTCTGGGCTATTTTATATATGCGTTCCTGCTTGGAGCTTTGTCGTCGTTTGCATCAAGAAGCGAGGATCTGAATACTCTTACAACGCCTATTATGATGCTCTATTTTATTGCATTTATGATAGTAATAATATGCATGAACAGTGACAGTCTTGACAGTACACTGATGATAGTATGCCAGTACATACCATTTACCGCTCCGGTAGCTATGTTTGCAAGAATAGCGCTGTCTAATCCCGCAACATACGAAATAATTATTTCCACCGTTATACAGGCTTTGTCTGTATATCTGTTCGGACTGTTTGCGTCTCAGGTTTACAGGATGGGAGTACTTATGTACGGTAAACCCCCGAGAATTACCGAAATACTTAAAATGCTGAAAGAACAGCATAAAAACAACAAGGGCGTCAGTGCCTGAGACATTAAAACCGTTCTGTACATATTGATGTGCAGAACGGTTTTAACTTAGAGCAAAACCACAGGCAAGCTTGTATATGGTCACATATGGTCAGATAATTATTTTTTCATTGACATACAGTGCTATTTGTTTTATAATTAATGCGATACTGCAAAATGTACGCAGATACGGCGCTAAGACGTCGGTCGGTCTTTGTGCGGTGTTGCCTTGGTATTATTATAAAATAAGGAGTTGTCATAAATGATAGTTTGCCCAAAATGCGGAGCTAATTCTCCGGATGGAACAAAATTTTGCAGAGTGTGCGGAGAACAGTTGCCCGATTTTTCAAATCCACAGCAGCAGTATGATCCAAACAATATGCCGCCATCCGGTTATCAACCCCCCAAGACTCAGGCAGATAATTTTTTCAACCGTCTGATAAATGATGTTGACGACCATACAATGGAATATGACCCTCAGGATATAGCGGCAAATAAGGTAATGTCACTGTTCTCGTATTTAGGAGTACTGATTCTGGTACCTGTGTTTGGAACACAAGGCTCGCGTTTTGCGCGTTTCCATATTAATCAGGGTCTTATACTTATAATCATTACTGCTATACTGAACACTGCTTCATTCATTTTTGGGCTTATCCCCTATGTCGGAGTTGTACTGAGCGTACCGTTTTATCTGGCAGATCTGGTTGTGGTTTTTCTCATTGTTATGGGAATCGTTAATGCAACCGGCGGACAGGCAAAGGACTTGCCGATCGTCGGTAAATTCAGAATACTTCATTAAAAAAATGTCCTGCGGAAGCTTTCCGCAGGTTTTTTTGTTTAGTTTATTATCCAAATAGCCAGATTAAGATAGGCTGCAAATCCAAGCCACAAAAGGTACGGCAGCTGAATAAGTCCCGCTATGGGCTTTACACGGTAAAACATTATTATCATAAGCAGGACCGTAATTAACAACAGTACAAGCCATATAAATGCAACAAGATACAGCCTGAAACCAAAGAAAAGAACGCACCACCAAAAATTCAGAGTAAGCTGAAAAATATACACGAACAGTGCCTTTGACGAAACTGCCGCTTCATTGTCATAAACTATTGCAGCGCCTACTGACATCAGCAGATAAAGTATCGTCCACACTATAGGAAAAAGAAAGGACGGAGGACTCAGCGGCGGCTTTGCAAGTGCATCAAAGGACGGCATACCCAGATATGTTATTATTCCGCCGAGAAATGCAAACAGAAAAGTAATAAGTGTTGTGTAGAGAAATGTCTTTAGATTAAATCTGAACGTCAATATCAGCACCGCCCCAAAAAAAATTGGCGCCCTTTTTTTGGGGGCGCCTTTATTTACCCTCTAAATAAATATATGTGAAGGTAAATAAAATATTCTTTCGGCTCAGAGTGTAGTGACAAACATCATAAAATCCAAAAAATCAGATCTTATCAAGTGCCTGCTGTACGTCTGCTATAATATCGTCTATGTATTCCAGACCTACTGACATACGGATAAGATTTGGCTTTACTCCGCATTCCTCAAGTTGGCGGTCGTTCATCTGACGGTGAGTTGTGCTCGCCGGGTGAAGCGCACAGGTACGGGCATCGGCAACATGTATAACAAGCTTTGCAAGCTTCAGGTTGTCCATAAACTGCATAGCCTTTTCCCTGCCGCCCTTTACGCCAAAGGATATAACGCCGCATGTACCGTTCGGCATAAGCTTCTGACATCTTTCATAGTACTTGCTGCTTTTAAGACCCGGATAGTTTACCCACTCTATCTTGTCGTTATTCTCAAGAAACTCTGCGACAGCCTGTGCATTCTGACAGTGGCGTTCCATTCTGAGGAAAAGAGTTTCCAGTCCGAGATTCAGCAGGAAAGCGTTCTGAGGACTTTGCTGTGCGCCGTAGTCACGCATAAGATGTGTAACGCATTTTGTTATATATGCAGCCTTACCGAAGCGCTCTGTATATACTACACCGTGATATGATTCATCAGGTTCTGTCAGCATCGGATACTTGCCGTTTGTCCAGTCAAAGTTACCGCTGTCAACAACAACACCGCCGATAGCAACTGCGTGGCCGTCCATATACTTTGTAGTGGAATGTGTAACAATATCTGCTCCCCACTCAAAGGGTCTGAAATTAACCGGTGTCGGGAATGTATTGTCTACTATAAGCGGTACACCATGCTTATGAGCAATACGGGAATAGGTCTCTATATCTGCCACATCAAGCGAGGGGTTAGAGATACTCTCTATAAAGGCTGCTTTTGTGTTGTCCTGAAAAGCTGCGTCTATTTCCTCTGCTGTTGCGTCGGGTGTAAGGAAGGTAAAGTCTATACCCAGCTCTCGAAGCGACTTATTAAAAAGATTAAAGGTACCACCGTATATCGCGCTGGCGCAAACAACATGGTCGCCTGCGTGACAGATATTTGTAACGGCTATCATATTTGCTGCTTGTCCCGATGAGGTAAGCATAGCTCCCACACCGCCCTCAAGGTCTGCTATTTTTGCAGCAACAGCACTCAGTGTAGGGTTTGTTAGTCTTGTGTAGAAAAATCCGTCCTCCTCAAGGTCAAAGAGCCTGCCGAGGGTTTCTGCGTTATCGTACTTAAACGTAGTACTCTGTACTATAGGCAATACTCTCGGTTCGCCGTTTTTGGGTTCATAGCCCGATTGCAGGCATTTTGTGTTGATATGAAAAGACATTTTTCTTTCCTCCAATTACAATTATATATATTTATTTAAAAATCCGCACTGCGGATAAATAAATCCTTTTCAAATTCTTTCTTTAAAAAATTCGAAAGGTCAGAATCATTTTTATTCATGATCAGATATGTATCCTGTCATAAAGAGCACAGATGTCAGCGCTCACAGTCTCAGCGTCACGGTCAGCGTTCACGATACAGATGTTTTCGCTGCGTTCAAGGATTCCAAAAACCTCAAAAAATCTTTTTCGTACTCGTTTCTGTGTTTCTATATTTTCATAGACTTCACGAGAAAAGCGGTTTTCCTTTATTCTCTCATCACAAACACTTTCATCAATATCAAGAAAAACACACAGATCAGGTTTAAGTATTTCTCTGCACTCAAGGTTTATTTTCATTACCCACTCAAGGTCTGCGTCTATACCCTGATAAGCGAACGAGCTATAGTAATATCTGTCACAAATAACATCTATACCGTTACCTATATATTTTTTTATACCGTTTACGGGATTGACATTATGAGTTATTCTATCGGCAAGAAACAGTGCCGATAATTCATAAGCATTTCTTTCGGCAAAACCCCCGAGAGAATCCCTTATAGCTCCGCCGACAGTAGAAAACGTCGGCTCTGCGGTAGAATATACATTCTTACCCTTTGATTTGATATAATCTTCAAGCAAGCGAAGCT
>JAHKXX010000040.1 GCA_020627425.1 bacterium | reverse complement strand
GATCATAGGTCCGAAAATACTCGGAAATGCTACGACTCTTTTGGCAGAGGGGCTAATGGGCGGCTTTACAGGTGACAATAAGGGTATAGACTTTGAGGGCATAGCAGAAATATTGCTGTTTTTGTTCGGTATATATGCAGTAAGCGCTGTTTTCTCGTTTATTCAGGGATATATTATGACCGGCATTTCTATGAAGGTAACATACAAAATGCGGCAGGATATATCAAAAAAAATCAACCGTCTGCCGCTGTCCTATTTTGACAAAACAGGTAACGGAGAAATACTGTCGCGCATTACCAATGATATAGATACTCTCAGTCAGACATTAAACCAAAGTATAACACAGATAATAACCTCTGTCACCCAGCTTGTCGGAATAATAATAATGATGTTTTCCATCAGCGTTCAGATGACTCTGATAGCATTTGCTATACTTCCGTTCTCGTTTTTTACCGTAATAATCATTGTCAGACATTCACAGAAGCATTTCTCCGCACAGCAGGAGCATTTAGGCCACCTGAATGGTCATGTTGAGGAAATGTACGGCGGTCACACGGTCCTGAAAGCCTTTAACGGTGAGGAAGAATCCGTAAAGGAATTTAACAAACACAACGACAACCTTTATGCCGCAGCATGGAAATCACAGTTTATGTCGGGTATAATGATGCCGGCTATGAATTTTATAGCAAACCTCGGGTATGTTGCAATATGTATCGTCGGAGGCTATCTTGCGGTAAACAACGGAATGCCTATAGGCGATATACAGGCGTTTATACAATATGTAAGACAATTTACACAGCCGATAACCCAAGTCGCAAATATAGCAAATATACTGCAGCAGACAGCCGCTGCGGCTGAGCGCGTATTCGAGTTCCTCGGTGAAACCGAAGAGATACCCGAGCGCACCGCTGCACTGACCGTGAACAACACCGATTCTCCTGACACGGAGCTTTGTGTACATATCGACGGAAGCGTACAGATTGCACACATTTCCTTCGGCTATGAGACTGACAAGATGATAATAAACGACTTCTCTGTAAATATTCCCGCAGGAAGCAAAATTGCCATAGTCGGTCCTACAGGTGCGGGTAAAACAACTATCGTCAAGCTTTTGATGAGGTTCTATGATGTAAGTGACGGTGCCATACTTATAGACGGTCTTGATATACGCGATTTCAAGCGGCACGACCTTAGAAGTATTTTCGGAATGGTTCTTCAGGACACATGGCTCTTTAGCGGCACAATACGCGACAATATAAAGTACGGCAGACTTGACGCAACTGATGAAGAAATAGAAGCAGCAGCAAGGGCGGCACAAGCCGATCACTTCATTCATACACTTCCCGGAGGATATGATATGGTAATCAATGAGGAAGCAAGTAATGTGTCTCTGGGTCAAAAACAGCTGCTTACAATTGCAAGAGCAATTCTTGCCGATCCAAAAATACTTATCCTTGACGAGGCAACAAGCTCTGTCGATACTCGTACAGAAATACAGATTCAGAAGGCAATGGATAACCTGATGAAAAACCGTACAAGCTTCATAATAGCTCACAGGCTGAGTACGATAGTTAATGCAGACAGGATATTGGTGTTAAAGGACGGCAATATAGTCGAGCAGGGAACACACGAAAAGCTTCTACAGGAGCGCGGCTTTTATTATGAGCTGTATAACAGCCAGTTTGAGTCGTAGACCTAATCTGAAAAACTGAGTTAAAAACTGAGTTTTGTGTATTATTTTGGTCTTTGGGCTTTACATTTACGTTGGTATTTGGTAAAATTCAAACGGATGTGCTGTGGGGGATCCCGGCAGGATGTCCGTGCAGATTAAGGGAAAAGGAGAAATGGTATGCTACAGCTACAGAAAATAACAAAAACATACAAAACCGGCGATCTGGTACAGACAGCACTCGACGGTGTTTCGCTGTCGCTAAGGGATAATGAGTTTGTGTCTATACTGGGACCGAGCGGCTCGGGAAAGACAACTCTGCTTAATGTCATTGGAGGACTGGACAGATATGACAGCGGCGATTTGATTATTAATGATGTATCTACAAAAAAGTATAAGGACAAGGATTGGGATTCTTACAGAAACCACACTATAGGCTTTGTGTTTCAGAGCTATAATCTGATACCGCACCAGTCCATACTATCAAATGTAGAGCTGGCGCTGACTATTTCCGGAATACCGAGAGGCGAACGAAGAGAAAAGGCAAAAAAGGCTCTGGAAGAAGTAGGTCTTGGTGATCAGCTGCATAAAAAGCCAAACCAGATGTCCGGCGGACAGATGCAGAGAGTAGCTATTGCTAGAGCGCTTGTGAATGATCCGGATATACTGCTGGCTGATGAGCCTACCGGAGCGCTTGATACTGATACCGGAATACAGGTTATGGAGCTTCTGAAAAAGGTTGCAAGCGACAGGCTTGTTGTTATGGTTACACATAATCCCGAGCTTGCGGAAAAGTATTCAACAAGGATCGTAAAGCTTCGCGACGGAAAGATCATTGATGACTCTTCCCCGTTCGATCCGGATAATGAAAAGCTGCCGAAGCCCGAGCATAAAAACCTCGGCAGGGCGTCTATGTCCGTGGGTACAGCTCTGTCGCTCAGCTTTAATAATCTCAAAACAAAAAAAGGCAGAACAGCCCTTACTTCCTTTGCTGGCTCTATCGGTATTATCGGTATATCACTTATACTGTCGCTGTCTACGGGTGTAAACAATTATATTACCGATATACAGAAGGATACTATGTCGTCCTACCCTATATCTATAAAGGACGAGACTATGGATCTTGCTTCGCTGATGAATATCAGCGGCAGTGACGATACCAAAGAAGCGGAACATAAACTTGACAAGGTATATGCCAATAACACCACTATGCAGATAAAGGCAGAGGTTACAAAAAGCATTACAAAAAACAACCTTGCTGATTTCAAAAAGTATATTGAGAGCAATAAAAGCAAGATAAAGGATTACACAGGAGAAAACGGTATTATATACTCTTATGATACAAAATTTGCTGTGTTTACCCATGACAGTGAAAATACACTGGTAAACACCGACGGCTCTACTCTGTCGGACGAGTCAGATGGAAGCGTATTCAGGACCTCGATGAGTGAAACTATGACGGACTCCAACTCTATGATGAGTATGATGAGTGATCTTCAGAAAAATATGTATTTTGACGAGCTGCTGACGAACACAAAGGGCGAGCTAAGCTCAGCGGTAACGGATAATTATGATGTTATTTACGGCGATTGGCCGAAGAATTACGACGAGGTAGTATTTATAATAAACCAAAACAACGAAGTTCCGGTTGAAATACTATATCAGTTCGGTCTTTTGCCTACGTCGGAATACAGGGAAATATCCAAGAACGCTCAGCAGGGTGAGGAAATAGAGCTGAAGGAGCACAGCTACAGCTATGAGGATATATGCGCGCTTGATCTGTCTCTGATACCTCAATGCGATATGTATAAAAAGAACGACAATGGTCTTTATGAGAGCATAGAACGTGATAATAATGAGCTGGACAAGCTTACGGACAGCGCATTGAAGCTTAAGATAACGGGCGTTATCCGACATAAGGATGAATCGGGCTTCCGTACGTCCGATGTTGCAGTTATCGGCTATACAAAGGCTCTTACCGATCATATTATAGAATATACGAACAACAGCGAGACCGTAAAGGCTCAGAAGGCTACGCCGGACACAAGTATTCTGACGGGTATGCACTTCGCACCAAAGACAGACAGCGACAAGGCAGAGAATACAAAAAAATACTTTGCGAGTTTGAGCAACACAAAGAAGGCCTCTCTGCTAAAGTCCGTACTTTCCCAGTATGAAAGTGCTGTCGGCAGTAGCGCGAAGACTATGATGCAGCAGATATCCGGAATGGGCGATGATCAGCTTGTAGCGATGTTTGACAACTATCTGAACAGTGCCGACAACGATACGCTGATGACTATTTATGATAAGTTTATTATTAACGGCACCTATGAAGACACGCTTGATATTCTGGGAGTAATAGACTATGACTCCCCGTCAGAAATAAATATCTATACCGATACATTTGAAAACAAGGACAAGATTTCGAACTGCATAAAGGAATACAACGAAAGCGTTGAGGAATCCGATAAAATAACCTATACCGATTATATAGGGCTTCTGTTATCGTCAATAACAACCATAATAAATGTTATATCTTATGTGCTTATCGCGTTTGTTGCGGTGTCACTGGTGGTATCGTCAATAATGATAGGTATTATCACCTATATCTCGGTACTTGAAAGAACGAAAGAGATAGGAATACTCCGTGCGATAGGCGCATCAAAACGAAACATAAGCATGGTATTCAATGCAGAGACATTCCTTATAGGACTATTCTCGGGACTGATGGGTATAGGAATAACGCTGATACTGCTTATACCGGCAAATCTGTTTATAAAGTTTGTATCAGATGGTATGAACGTAGCGGCTGTACTGCCTATAGGCGGCGCAGTGATACTTGTAATACTCAGCGTGGTACTAACGCTGATAGGCGGTCTTATTCCCTCGAGGAAAGCAGCCAAGAAGGATCCGGTAATCGCACTCAGAACTGAATAACAACTTATAAAAACAGGACAGCCGGCGGCGCAGTGCGTGCGCTGTCAATTCGCGCTCGGGTTTGGCATCAGTTACGATTCATCGTCGCGCCACAGGCTTTTGCCAACTATATTTTTACACATAGAGCACGCTCGCCGACTGTCCTGTTTTATCATCCTGTTTTATCATTGACAAAACGATCAATTTGTTTTAGAATATAGTAGTTACTATGATATCTG
Organism: bacterium; assembly: GCA_020627425.1. Lineage (GTDB taxonomy): Bacteria > Bacillota > Clostridia > Oscillospirales > Acutalibacteraceae > UBA1213. The sequence continues at coordinate 2,085 of JAHKXX010000040.1, read as the reverse complement.
TCCGTAGCACAGCCGGATAATGCATCAGACTCCGACTCTGAAGATCGAGGGTTCGAATCCCTCCGGGCAGGCCAAAGCGAAAATCCTGACACGAAAGTGGCAGGATTTTCGCTTTGTATTATTCATTTTTAAGTTTTCAGTCTTAAGTCTTAAGTAATTTCGTGTCAGGATTTTCTAAATGAATACTGAAAACTTAAGACTTAAGAACTAATAATAGTTGTATCTCCAATAGTTTTCTTATATAATTCAGTTGGTGATAGTTATGAAAGAAAACATATTGATAGAAAAATCTATAGACTTTGGTGCTCGAATAGTAAAGCTACACCGATATTTATTAAAAACAAAACATGAAGGATTGTCTGAAAATCAAAAGAATCCTGATAGCATCTATTAATACCGCGAAAGAAAGAGAAAACTAACCGCTCAGTTTTAAATCAACCATAGCTTGACAAAGTCTTTATACCTATCTAAACAAAAACAGACCCAAAACGGGTCTGTTTTTGTTTTAGTCAATCTGTTTTTTTATTTAGCTTTGCTTTTCTTTTTCTTACTGCGAACCATAAGCATTGCGATGAGTATCAGCATTGCTACCATCAGGGCGCCGATACCGCCGTAGATGACTATCTCGCCGGTCTTGACTACGTCCTTTATCTCGGGGTTTCCGCCGCTGTGACTGGTAACGCTTATATCGCTTACCACTATGACGCTTGTCTGCTGTTCTTCACTCGGCTCTGCGGATTCCGTAGAGGTGTCGCTGTCGTCAAACGTCGGTTCGCTGACGGTGCTTGCTTTGCTTGAATCCGAAATCTCTTCGCTCGGTTCGCTCGGCTCGCTTGTTCCGCTGTTATCTGCTTTTTCAACATGCGCGTAAAAGATCCATTTGAATGTTGTTCTGCCCGAAATATGTGTCTTGCCACTGGGCGTACGGGTTATCTCCGTACCACTTGCTGTTACGGTTCGTGCGCCGTTATCTATATGACTGCCGGCGTCAGTACCGTTCCACACAATATCCACTTGTAGTTTTCGTGCCTGTCCGGGCGTATAGAGTCCCAGATCGAGAGAGTCGTCGCGTATATCCGGCGTACCCTCGCCGGTGACCTTCCCGGTATAGATAAGATTATCGTCAAGATAAACATCACACTTACACTCGTTTTCGAGGTCTATCTCACCCTCATTCGTCAACGGACGGGCGGTGAAATAAACGTGTATATTCTTGTCGTCTCCGCGAAGGTTCATAACCTGTATATTCTTGGTATAAGTAGTACCCTGCTGCATATCGAGCACTTCAAAGTAATACTCGCCGGTATTATGGGGTGAATTGCCGTTATCGTCGAGGATGACCAGATTCTCGGGCAGTCCCTTCACACTGCCGTCGGGCAGCTCCTCGGCATAAGCGTTCACAGCAGAGCATAGAAAGAGAGCAGCGGCACTCATCACAGCCAGAAGCTTATTTATGATTTTCACGCACTGCCCTCCTTTTTTAATTAATTATTGGGTTGAGTGTTTGGGTTAGGGGTGGTTAGGTTCTTGCTGCCCAGTTAAGAGTGGTGATTTCACCGTTTTCTATCGTCGCATTCGGATTAGCCCAAGGAGAAACAACAGCTTTGGTCGTCTCGTTGCCATACTGATCCTTAGTAACTTGAACAGAATCAAGTTTAACCTTCAAGCCATATGTCATATCAAGGTAGTTAGCCTTTGTCATGCTATCCGCCAGTTTGACCGAATCTACAAGCTTATTTGATGTCTTTCCGGATTCAAGTACATCTTTGTAATAGAAGTAACCTGTACCATTTTCAACAGTATCAGGAACATAAGTCCAACTATTAGCCCAGTTTTCATCAAGCTTTACATAGAAAATTATATCTTTATCGGCCACAGGATTGTTACTACCATCCTTATCTGCTGTAAGATGGTGTGTAACTTTTATAAATTTTGCGGTGTCGTAGTTATCAGCAAGTGCTGTACCATTTTCTGTTGCAGTAAGCTCCATAGTGAAAGTACCATCATTACCTGTAGTATATTTTTCGGTTGCAAGCAAGCTAACACCGGATACACTATTAACTACATCTTTATTTTTTCCTTCAG
>JAHKXX010000039.1 GCA_020627425.1 bacterium | reverse complement strand
CGCAAGGGGTGAATCAAAAAACAGTCCGGTGGACTGTTTTTTGAGAGGGGAAGCCCTGGGAAAGAGGGCTTCCCCTGGTAGCGGTTGAGATAAAATGTGCCTCGCTGCCGTAAGGCAGCGAAGTTGAAAACTTAAGTTGTTGACATTGTTTAAATAACGGAAAGAGGAAAAATATGGAAAGCTTTTTTACCGTCGGTCAACAGGTTGCAATACTGTTTATACTTATTGCAGTAGGCTTTTTGTGCGGCAAGACAAAGCTGCTCAGCGAAACGTCAGTCAAAAGCATGACGAGCGTCGTGCTGTATATAGTAACTCCCTGTGTGATAATAAACACATTTATGAGAGAGTTCGACCAGAAGATGCTGACAGGTATGCTTATTGCCGTAGGGGCTGCTCTTTTTGCACATGCAGTCGCAATACTGTTGGCATTTCTGATATTTCACGACAAGGACGAGAGACGAAACAGGGTGTATAAGTTTGCCCTTGTGTTCTCTAACTGCGGATTTATCTCGCTTCCGCTGCAGCAGGCGTTACTCGGCAGCGACGGGGTGTTTTACGGGGCAGTATATATAGCCGTGTTTAACATAGTACAGTGGACATACGGTGTGTTTATCTCCAGCGGCGACAAGAAAGAGCTGTCCGCAAAGAAAATAATACTGAATCCCTGTATTATAGCAATAGCCATCGGACTTTTGCTGTTTTTGTTCTCGTTGCCGATGCCGGAGCTGATAAAGTCGCCCATAGGCTATTTGTCTGCGCTCAATACGCCCGTGCCTATGCTTATCATCGGCTTTTATCTGTCGCAGTCAAGCTTTGCCTCTGCGTTCAAGGACGCACTCAGCTTTCTCTGTGTAGCACTGCGGCTGATAGCGGTGCCTCTGATAGTTTTCACGGCGCTTATGCTGTGCGGTATCAGGGGAACGATACTTGTTTCGTGTATAATATCCTCGGGTGCCTCCGTTGCGGCGGCTACTACGATGTTTGCGGCAAGATACAACAACGACACGTCTCTGTCCGTGAATCTTGTGACCCTGTCCACTCTGTTCTCGGTCATAACACTGCCTGTTATAGTAGGAATGGCGAGCAGTATGGGCGGCTGAATAATTATACAATAAAAAGAGCATACTGAGTAGAGAATTATTTTCGGAGGACTCAGTATGCTTTTATTTTTTATTTTATTTTGTTTTTATATGGTTATCGGACTGACGGTGTTTTTACTGTTGTTCGGTTTTAGTGACGCAGAGGAGAGAATGCAGGAGCTAAAAACGGAAAAATAATTTTCGCTGTTTTCATATCATGGGTTTTTTAAAAGTATTATATTAAAACAGGGACAAAAACGCTTGCTCCTTGAATAGCCTTTAAAAAAAATACCGATATGGAGATGATACTATGACAGCGGCAGTATATGCAGTATGGATTTTGGTATGCGTGATATTGCAGCGCCTGCTCGGTAAAAAATATCCCGTAAGAAATGTGCTGTTTTATTCCTTTTTAGGTATAGCTTCTATGGTGCTCCTGAATCTGCTGTCACCCTTTACCGGAGTAGCAGTACCTGTCAGCAGACTGAGTATAGCCATGTCGCTGTGCCTCGGGGTATTCGGTACGGTGGGGGGATTACTTATTAATACTTTTGTTTAGTATTATTTTGTTTACAGCGTCGGGCAGCTGTGATATATCGTCTATAAGAATATCCGCCTCTGACAGCTCCTCCGGCGAGCCGTAGCCGTAGTTGCATCCGACCGAGGGGAGGTTGTTTTTAACTGCTGTTTCTATATCGTGAAACCTGTCTCCTATGACTATAAAGCCGCCGCTGTAGCGATCCTTAAAACGTCTGAAGATCTCATATTTTGAAAGCGTGCCGTACTGCTCTGACCAGTAAAAAGCATCAAAGTATTTTTTCAGGTCAAAAACCCTGTCGTGAGCCTTCAGGTATCCTGTACGGCAGTTGCTGAGAAATATAAGCGTATGTCCGTCGCGCCGAAGGCTCAGCAGTGTAGACGCTGCGTTTTCGTACCACCGGGCGTTTCCGAGAGAAAGCTGTCTTTCTATCTCGATCCCGACTATGTTTTTACACTCGTCGCGCTTTTCCTGTGACAGAGACGGCATAAAGCTTCTCCACACCTCGTCAGCCGTAAAGCCAAGCCAGTATGAGATCTCTCTGTCGGAAAAATCGCGTTTTGCCGCTATTCCCTCGTCTACAAGAGCCGAATAAGCCTTGTAAAACGCAGGGCGATAGGTTTTCAGGCAGTTGTTTATGGTACCGTCATAGTCAAATATCAGATTCATAATTATGACTCTATATCCTTTATCAGGTTTATCATTTCTATTGCACCGAGAGCGCAGTCATAGCCCTTGTTGCCGCTTTTTGTACCTGCACGCTCTACAGCCTGCTCTATGTTCTCTGTTGTCAGTATGCCAAACATTACGGGAATATCGCTGCCGAGCGATACAGCGGCGATGCCCTTTGAGACCTCGTTGCAAACATAGTCATAGTGTGACGTGCTGCCGCGTATTACCGCGCCGAGAGCTATTACGGCGTCGTACTTGCCCGAGCCTGCCATTTTTTGTGCTATCAGCGGTATTTCAAATGCGCCGGGTACCCATGCGACTTCTATGTCGTCCTCCTGTACTCCATGTCTTGTAAGACCGTCAACAGCGCCCGAGAGCAGCTTTGAGGTAATGAACTCATTAAACCTTGCTGCTACTATTCCTATTCTTGCGCCCTGTGTTACGAGGCTTCCTTCAAATACTTTCATTGTATGATGCTCCTTTTTAAATTATTTAAATATCTATGTCGTTGAGAATATGACCCATCTTATCCTTTTTTGTTTTCAGATAAAAGCGGTCAAACTCCGTCGGCTCTATTTCTATAGGCACACGCTCGGTTATTTCCATACCGAAGCCCGACAGCCCGTAGACTTTTTCGGGGTTATTTGTAAGCAGCCGCAGAGTCTTACATCCAAGGTCTCTGAGTATCTGTGCTCCGATATAGTATTCTCTCATATCCCCGGGAAAACCGAGGGCTATATTTGCCTGTAGGGTATCCATACCCTGCTGTTGAAGCTCATATGCGCGCAGCTTGTTTATAAGACCTATACCGCGGCCTTCCTGACGCATATAGAGCAGCACGCCTCTGCCTTCCTTTTCTATCTGTGACAGTGCGCTCTGTAGCTGTGCTCCGCAGTCGCACTTCAGAGAGCCGAACGTATCGCCCGTCAGACACTCGGAGTGTACGCGGCACAGTATATTCCTGCCGTCGCCGAGTTCACCCTTTACGAGTGCTACATGGTGTTCGCCGTTTAGCTTGTTTACATAGCCGTATGCCCTGAAAAGACCGTATTTTGTGGGCAGCATAGGGGAGGCAACACACTCTACGAGCTTCTCTTTGCACTTGCGGTATTCCTGAAGCTGTCGGATGGTAATGAATTTCAGTCCCCATTTTACTGCGTTTTCCTTTAGCTCGTCGCTTCTCATCATAGTTCCGTCGTCGCGCATTATTTCGCAGCAAAGACCGCACTCTTTGAGTCCTGCCAGACGCATAAGGTCTACAGTCGCCTCGGTGTGTCCGTTTCTCTCGAGCACGCCGTTTTTTCTTGCCCTCAGCGGAAACATATGTCCAGGTCTGCGAAAATCCCCGGGACTGATGTTGTCCGATACAGCCGCTCTGGCGGTATAGCCGCGTTCCTCGGCAGAGATACCCGTTGTGGTGTCGATATGGTCTATAGACACTGTAAAGGCTGTACTGTGGTTATCGGTGTTTTCGTCCACCATCTGCATCAGTCCGAGCTTCTGACAAAGGCTGTCACTCATTGGCATACAGATAAGTCCGCGCGCATATTTTGCCATAAAGTTTACATTTTCTGTTGTGGCAAATTCGGCGGCGCAGATCATATCGCCCTCGTTCTCTCTGTTTTCATCATCCGTAACGAGTATGATCTCGCCGTTTTTCAGTGCATTCAGTGCTTCTTCTATTGTGTTATATTTAAACACTTAGTCAGCCCCCTTTTTATATAAATCCGTTTTCCATCAGAAGCTCGGCAGAAAGACCGCCGCGCCCCTTTGGTTTATTGTTGTCGGTATTTAACAGCTTTTCGACATATTTGCCTATAATATCGTTTTCTATATTTATTATATCTCCGACCTTTTTAGAGGAAAGTGTGGTATTAGCCGCCGTATGGGGGATAACCGACACCGAAAAGCTGCTGCTGTCTGTTTTTGCAACAGTCAGGCTTATTCCGTCGAGTGCGACAGAGCCTTTTTCTACTATGTATCTGAGGATCATTTCATCAGCGCTTACCCTATACCACACAGCTATACCGTCATTTTCTATGTGCTTTATTATACCTGTGCCGTCAATATGACCCGATACGATATGTCCGCCGAATCTGCCGTTTGCAGCCATAGCCCGTTCAAGGTTTACGCGGCTGCCTTGTTTTAGCTCTCCGAGTGACGAGCGCCTGAGAGTCTCGTTCATAACGTCTGCTTCAAACAGGTTTTTATCCAGTCCTGTTACAGTCAAACACACTCCGTTTACGGCGATACTGTCGCCGACTGCGGTATCTGAAAGTATGTTTTTTGTTTCGATAACTATAAACGAGGATGTCGGGTTTTTTCTGATGTTTTTAACAGTTCCTGTTTCTTCAATTATACCCGTAAACATTTTTTACCCTGCTTTCTAAAAGTATATCGTCACCGATGGTTTTTATCCTTGTATCATAAAGCTGTACGGCGCTATCCGGGCTGTCTGCGCCGAGACCGCCGACAGGGGAGGGGGCACTCTTGCCTCCGAGTATTTTCGGTGCGATATAGGCTTGTATTTTTGAAACTGCGCCGCATTTCAGCAGCGAATAACCAAGCTCTCCTCCGCCCTCACAAAGAATACTGTCGATCTTTCTTTCGCCGAGTATTTTCATCAGCTGCAAAAGGTCTATATGTCCGTCCTTTTTATCAAGAAATATGATCTCGCAGCCCTTATTCTTAAGCTCTTCTGCTTTTTCGGAGCCTTTATTATCTATATCCGCGGCGACAATGGTTTGTATACTGTTTGCACTACTCACTATTTTAGAGTCTGTAGGTATTCTAAGTCTGCTGTCGCAGATTATTCTGATCGGGTCACGACCGTTTGGCAGACGGTAGTTCAGCATAGGGTCATCGGCAAGCACGGTACCCGAGCCTACCATAACACAGGAGTGCCTCAGTCGTTCCCCCATAGCGTACAGGCGCGTCTTATCCCCTGTTATCCATTTTGATCTGCCTGTATATGCGGCAATTTTTCCGTCCATAGTCATAGCATATTTCAGTGTCACAAACGGAAGACCTGTTGTTATATAGTGCATAAAAATTTCGTTCAGGCTATCGCACTCGTCCTTTAGAATGTGGGGAACTACCTCGATACCGTTGTTTTTGAGGATCTCGATACCCTTACCTGCTACCAGCGGATTCGGGTCGTCAGAGCCGACAAAGACTCTTTTTATTTTTTTTTCTATTATTATTTCGGTACACGGAGGAGTTCTGCCATAGTGGCAGCACGGTTCCAGAGTAACATACAGGTCTGCACCCTGCGGATCCTCTGTACAATTTAGCAGAGCGTTTCTCTCTGCGTGCAGACCCCCGATTTTTTCGTGATAGCCTGTACCGATTATCTTGCCGTTTTTTACCACTACGGCACCGACAACGGGATTTGGATTTACAAAGCCGTAGCCCTTTTTCGCAAGCTCTATTGCTTTTTTCATATATTCCTTATCGGTCATTTTACAGCACCCCCTTAGTGGTTCAAAAGCGGAATAAACAAATCAAAACAAAAAGCTGCCTCGCAGCAGCGGGGCAGCCAAAGCTTTTTTCACTGAGAACATCTTCTTTCATCCGGACTATACCGTCGGCATCGGAATTTCACCGATTCAGCAAAATAGCTTGCGGGCTTTACCGCCGGTCAGGAATCTCACCCTGCCCCGAAGATATACCCATTATACTCCTTCATCCTCCCCCTGTCAAGCGGCGTGCCGGCGCGGCGGAGTGCCTCCGCGGTCGATTCGCGCACTCTGATTGATGTTACCACCTACCTATCGGCACGCGTACGAGAGGGGTTTATTGTCCCTCTCCTTCCGCGCCACAGCACACAGGGTGCTGCTTGACGCTGCTTTGATGTGAGAATAAGTGTATTTGTCTTTTCTGCTTG
>JAHKXX010000038.1 GCA_020627425.1 bacterium | reverse complement strand
GCTTTCAACAAGCAAAGGCAAGCCGTAGGCTTGCTGTCGTTCAGTGGGAGATTTTTACTCCCACTGAACGGATATATGGCACCCGCCGCCTTAGAGGGTGCGGGTGTCCAGTGGACACCTCTGCGAAGCAGAAGCACCGACCGAGCCGGCAGGCGAGACTCGGGGGACATACTTTGCGGTTATAAGAGCCGGACACATCATCGGGAATAGATACTTCAAGATTGCCTTTGATAAGGCTATCTGTGTTGTCCTTTACTTCCTTTACATAGGCAGTCGCGGGGATATTGACTGTTGCATCCGCAGCAGACACTGAGGTTGCAAAGGGCATTGCTGCTATTACAGTTGCAGCAAAGATCGTGATTCATTTGGTTACAGCGGTTTTTTTCATGGTTTAGCCTTCTTTCTCTGAATTTTTTTTGTATAGTCAGTTTTGTGTCTGTCGTGCTAATAGTGAATTCGATCAGGGAAAATCACTCCCTTTTGATTTTCTGATCTCACAATACATCTCCTTTCTTCCCGGATACAGTTTTTTTACTACTCAAGAAACCGGACAAGTACAATTGGCAGTTGTCCGTGCTTTTTCTTGTGCCGAAGCAGTACAAAGCTTACCGATCCGAGAACTGTAAGAATAGTACCGATCATTATGATAACAAAAAGCGGATTTTCACCGCTGAGCGGCAGTTCTATCTCTTTATTGTTTACCACCGCAAAGCTGAAATCATGTGTTGCATTATAACCTCCGTTATATAGATCGAGACCCGTAAGTGATTTGAAATTTCCAAGGGAAACATATCCGTTTGGTTCTTTTGTTTCGCGCACTGTATAATAGATCGGATCTCCGTTAAGGTTATACAAGGGTAGGTTTTCAAATTCTACAACTGCAACCTTTTCAAAATCTGAAGGCTGAACACTTACAGTGATGTAGAACTCACGTACACCATCAACACGACGTCTGAGAACAGGATATGTCTTTCCGTTTGAATGATAATACATATCGTTGCTGTCAATGAGATGATCAACGTTCATTAAATGGTTGTACTCATCAATACCTCCGAGGATCATTTCATAGCTGAAGGATTCCGTTACCGTAGTATTGTAATAATAATATGTGGTTCCATCAGATATTTCCTTGTGAACTATTTGTTCTTCAGTGCCGTCGGTCCTTGTGATCGTAAGGATGTTAGATTCGCTGTTATACATTCCAAGATCCTTTAGAAGATCTAGCACTGCCTGATTTCCTATTCTCACCTTGTAATATCTTGTTGTGCTGCCGGCAGCATATCGGTTAGCATCGGTCAGAGTAACTCCGACGCCCTCTTTGCTGCCGTAATAATCTACAGAATCAGGAGTTCCCTTTGTATATACCTGATACAGACTGAATTCTGCACCTTCCAGTGCTTCATCTCCTCCTGTCTGTTTCATAATAGTAACTGAACCAAGTATCTGACTGTTGGTTATATTGTGGATCCTGTTTTTGGTGACATCGTCGATATCATCATTTTCACTGATATTATAGAACTCGCTGACATTTCTGCCGTAATGCTCAGTTCTTATCTCTCTGATAGTGTAATCGATCCCTCCGTTTTCATTTTCTCCTCTGAGGAATAACCTGTCATCATCAGATATATCCCAGATAACTGTATGGTCAGCGTCATTGTTGACGATCGTAAGATTGACAGGCTCGGGAACGCCACCGTCTTCGGTAAAGTATCCTTTTACCTCTCCGTCGGGATTAGTTACGGGGTCAACGTGATTAGTCATAGATATTTCCGCACCGTATACTACATTTCCGGAGCCCTGTTCCTTTCCCTCAATATCGAAAACGATCGTTGTTTCGGAAGGAATACCGTAGATCATATTCTTCCAGGTTTTATGAACGGTAATATCCTGGAAATACAGCCCAAGGTTCCAGTCCGTACTGATATAATCCGACGTAGGAACCATATTCTTTTCAGGCATATTTATAACCATATCGTACAGCTTTGCCTTATTGAGAGTAGTGCCTGAGGATTCCGAATATACCGGAACGAATTTGTTTCCTCTGTTTGCCTGCGAATTCACTGTACTTGTAACACTCAGTTTTTCGAATTCAAGAGGCTGCTCCGGCATATTTGGATCCGTTGACATAAACCGATATTTGTTTTCATCGTCATCAAAGATCACTGCATAGTTGCCTGTGGGCAGATTCTCAAAAACATACTTACCTTTTTCATCTGTATACTTCGGCGCGATCTCATTTCCCAAGACGTCAACCGCGGGTGACATTGTGTTTTCTGCCCCTGTGAGTTTGAACAGAGTAACCTTCAGATTTGCTATCGGATACTCAACTGCGATCTTATTTGCATCGGCAAGGCCATTGTTATATGCCACCCATTGGGGGGTATTATATAGTCCGTCATGATCCTGATCCATCCACACAACGCCCGAAGCGGATCGTTTGATAACCGTGGAGCCGACTATATTTGAAGATATAGGTGTAAAAAAGCTTGTTGCCGACCTTCTTTTGCGGTAAATAAAGCTGTTGGAATATATGTTTCCGCCTGTTTGTGTCTTAGTATTATTCACGCCCGTACCGCTCTCTATAAGAGTTGTACCTGACTCTGACACCTTGGGCGACAGGATCACACGAATATTAAAGCGTCCGTTGCCCCCTATTCTCGGAATAGCGGCGTATAGAGCCGGTGCCTTGCTGACCTCCTGATCCGAAGAATCATAGGCATATACTGCTCTGCCCAGAGACGAAGCGTCATATACGAGCTTCTTCGTACCATCGCGTGTATAGCTTAGAGTTGTTCTTGCTATAGAAGAGTCTGTATAAAATCCTTCGTAATACTGGTTCTGTTCACTTGATGTTGAGGGTACTGCCCACTTAAAGTCATCATCCGTAAGCGACAGACTGCCGCCGCCTGATACAAACGTATCGCAGTCCTCGTCCGAAGAGAATTCTATTATAAAGCTTTTGATCTTATATCCTCCGGTAAACTGAGTGCTTCTTCCGTCACCGTTATGCGGCAGAACACTGACCGCCTGTATATCGTTGACCGAGTCGGGTGTGCTGTTTGCATATGTAAGAATATATTCTATATCGTCACCTAATTCAAGAAGATATTCTTCCGTGGACTCAGAGATACCATCCTGAGATACCTTCAGTATATTGATGCTTGCGGTATCCGAATGAGTCTGGGCAGCCATAAGATTGGTTTCAGCATATTTTGCCTGTATCTCGGCATAAGTGACAAGTGATGTTCCTGATTCGGGAATATCATTTTCAGAATTACTCTCATCACCGATATGACAGTCATAGAACAGCTCCGGCAACACTTTATCAATATCCGAAACAAAGGTTTTGATCGTGATCACCGTTGAGCCTTCATCACCCGGTGACGAGCTGACATCCCATACAAGCGCTCCGTCCTCATAATCACTGTGTGTATAGTCAGCCACGAGGCTTCCGGGAATATACGAAAGATACTTGGGAACATTTATTACGATCGTGATCTCTGTGCTTTGCGTACCGTTACGGGTAAGCTCGGTTTTTGTAACTCCGCTGGCTATTGTGATATGCGGCGTAACACGATATTTTACATCACGCTCACCATAGGTTATCGTGTATGTTTCTTTGACGGTATTCGAACCGGCGATCTTTGTTTCAACATTCAGATCTATACTTGTATCTACGGAATATAGTAGCAGTGTATTTCCGTTTTCCATTCCGTTGTGAGTACCGCCGACCTTTACACCGTTACGGTAACGCGTCTTAGTATAGTAATCCGTATACGCGCTTACCATTACGGGGTATTCATTGTTCTGTGTATAGACTGTGTACTTATCCGAATGGTCGTACTGTGCATCATCGGGAACTCCGTGTATGAATTCCGACGGAGGAAGCGCAAACCCGTAAACAGCAGGCGTATAATCATCTGCATCCGGATCGGTGGTCTGCGCAGAGGGATTACGCTGTGAATCCACCCAGTTGTATTGATATGTATGGTCAGCTACCGTCTTATCGGCAAAGTATATCTTGTAATACGGACGGTATGTAAACCAACCTCTTACATCGTTTGTCGTACAATATGTGCCGCCGACTTTATCAAATTCACCGGTAACATTTGCTTTGGCATAGCAGGTTATGGATCTTTCGTCCCTTATTACACAATTTCTGAATTGATATAGTATCGCTACACATTTCGCGTTTGTGCCAAGTGCCATATGAAGATCATCAAGGCTTTTGAAGTACAGAAGATTCTCTTCGCGATACTTTACCATATCCGCCGTACCGCCGTCATCATAGTTTATTACGGGGTCAGAGGATGTATCGGTTTTTTGTATCTTAGTCCAGTTATCTCCCTGTTCATTCTTAGCGGCATAAAGGATAGTAAGCTCATAGCTGGTAGTAGCCGTGTTAGACCAGGCTGTTTCGGTTTCATCTGTCTTAATACTGAAATTATCCCCTAACTTATCGTTCAGTTCCTTTCCGCTTTTTTGCCGTATTATTGGCTCTGTACCTGTAACTGTGTAAACATCTGCGTCAAATTTTTGCAGTATATTCAGTGCCGTCAGGTAATTATATTCCGTCAGCTCAAAGCCATCCGTATTATAAAGCGGATCGTTGAGAGCATAATGCGGAGAAGTCTCATCTCCGGTGTCTATCTCTACACTATTGAAGTACGCATCACCCTTTATATATACTGTAGAGTTAAGCGGGGTCTCCCCCAGACCGTTGTCATTATAGCCGTCACCGTTTATCGGATTCATATCAGAATCACAGAAAAGGTTTGTCTTTCCTATTTCATTTCCTGATTTACCGCCGTTTGAAATTCTGAATGACTGTGCAATATTCGAATAGTTATCAAAATATCTTCTTTCTTTGACAGCATATCCGAGTGTTTTCAGTTCAAACGGATCAGTACGTCCATAGTATTCGTTCATACCGTCTATATCAGCCTTGACAAGCTGGGGAGTATCAAGGTTAGAGGCTGAATCTATTATGTCGGGATCCTGACCTGACACACTTGTTATATTCAGATTTGAAGCCACCGCATCCATGAACAGCTGATAATATCCGCTCTGCAAAGTACTTGAATACTGCTGGTTGAAAGGAAGAAGCATCTGGATATAGCCGGCTGAGAATGCCTTTACTGCTGATGAGGAAAGCTGT
>JAHKXX010000345.1 GCA_020627425.1 bacterium | reverse complement strand
GCAGGGCTATGAATGCTGCCTTTATAACAGGAGACAGCTTCTTTTTCTTTATCCGAAACGCAGACGGTGCATCAAATTCCCTCAAAAGCTGACGCGCCTCATATTCAAGAATACTTCTTTCAACAGACGAATATTCGGGCTTTATTATCAGTATCGCTCTTTCGTAATATTCGTTGCCTGTGTCGTTTACCTCTATTATAGAGTGATTTATACCCTTCAGCATTCATTCAGCCTCCACTGCTTGTGTATTTTACAGATATATAATGGGCTGATTCTGGGGTGCTTATTCAAATTCCTGAAAAAGCTTTTTTTACCCGGACTAAAAAATATGACCTGTTTTGAGTAATGATCAACGGTTATACAGTTTGTAATGTTGAAAACTTGGTTTAATAAGTGAAAAAATAAGTTTATAATTGTTGAAAACTCGGTTGAAACCGTTAATTATTCGGTGTTTGACTGCTGTTGATAGGGTTGAATAGTTTTCAACGATGAAATCTTTGTTACATTTTGTAACCAAATAATAACAATTTGTATTATTTGGTTGTCAATATTAAATTTTGACAATATTCTAAAAATTTTTTTGTTTATGAGGACTCTTGACAAGCCGGAAGTATCAGTAAAAAACGCCGTAAATGATTTGCACCCCCGCAGACAGTTGTCCACAGGGGTGCGCGTCAAAAAGCAGCAAAACATTATTTTAAAATAACTTATTTACAAAATCTTATCCGGCAAAGACGCCGGCGGCTATCCTGTGTTAAAACAGCGACAGCTTGACAATTGTCTTGTCGGAAACAGCACCAAGCTGACCGTCAAGCTCTCTTATGGCAAAGTGTACCATATTTTTCGGATCGTCGTAGTTCTTTGAAACTCCGTCGTCCTCGTACATCTCGAATTCTATATTCTCAGAGGTATATGCGATGATCTCGAACATAGATGTGTCCATTTTGTCCGTACACTCGCTTGTGCGGCAAAGCGGAAGCATTTTGTTCTTTCTGATGAACAGAGGCACCTCATCGAGTGCAGCAGGGATATAGTGAAGTCCCTTTTTAAGCTGCTGGAATCTGCGCTGTGACGAAGACTTGAATATAACAAGCAGCATATCCTCGGGAAGATATACATATCTGCCGCGAGCGTTCTGCTCATATACGGGAGCTATCATTATCGACTCGCCGACCATCAGCTGATCCTCTATATTTCTTGCAAAATCATCAGCAGGATACTCAAAGCTGAGGGGCTTGAAGAACATATCGTCATTCAGACAAGCCTTCATATACTCGCTGTAAAGATAAGGGATAAGGCTGTAGCGGATGGAAAGTATATTTTTGAATTCTTCCGTTTCTCCCAGATTGTAGCACTCCTGACGGCGGGTACCCTTTGCGCTGTGGTTTCTCATAAGGGGAGTAAATATACCGAATGCAAGCCAGCGCAGAAGCAGATCGCGTGTACAGTTGCAGCCAAAACCGCCGAGGTCCGCGCCGCTGTAAAGGAAGCCGCACATATTCAGCGACGGCATCATCTTTATATTCAGAAGCAGGTGCGACCACCATGACTGATTGTCTCCCGTCCAGATACCGCCGTAGCGGTGCATACCTATGTATGATGCCCTTGAAAAAAGGAGCATACGCTTGTCGGGAGATATATGATCAAAAGCCTCCGATGCTGCCCTTGTCATATTGTAGCCGTACAGATTGTGTACCTGATCGTGACGGACTATTTTTCCGTCCATATTGTGGAAAAAGCTCTGGTAGTCCTTTTCGCGGTTGGCAAGTCCCGTTACCATACCGCCAAGCTCAAAGAACTTTCCGCTGTCGTTTGTTGAAAAATCAAAGCTTTTCTGCGTTTCCACTGCTTCATTGATACCCTCGGGAGTGTTGAACATAGCAGGCTCGTTCATATCATTCCAGAAGCCCTCTATGCCTGCGTCGGTAAGCTTTTTATACTTGCTGCCGAACCACATTCTCGCATTAGAATTAAGAAAATCGGGGAAGTGCGTTCTTCCCGGCCATACAGACGCCACAAAGTCGGTGCCGTCGGTCTTTTTGCAGAAGAACTGGTACTGTCTGCCTTCCTCGTATAATTCGTAGCCGTTCTCTATCTTGACTCCGGCGTCGATTATCGGGATAAGTCTTATGCCCTCGTCCCTCATTTCCTGAACGAACTGCGGAAAATCCGGGAATCTTTCCTCACTTACGGTAAAGTCCTTATAGCCCTCCATATAGTCAATATCCAGATATACCGCATCAAGGGGAATATTGTTTTCACGATGGTTCTTTACTACCTGACGGACCTCATCCTCGTTTTCGTAGCTCCAGCGGCTCTGCTGATAGCCGAATGCCCAGCGCGGAGCAATATAGCTTCTGCCGATAAGACCGCGGAACTGCTTTACTATATCGTAGGCACTTCTGCCCTCGATTATATAAACCGTAAAATCAGGTGATGAGGGGATTATCTTCAGCATATTGTATGCAGTATAGCCTATATCAAAGGTGACCTTTGCGCCGCAGTCTACAAAAATACCGACGCTTATCATACCGCTTAAAACAATAAAATTGTGTGCTCCGTAGAAGGATCTTTTATCCTCGGTCTGATCAGGCACATCTGTACAGTTGTTTTCATAAATATAGCCGCGCTTGTTAAGTCCGCGGTTTGCTTCACCCAGTCCGTATACTATATCGTCGTCGTTCATCAGATAGGTAAAAAGATAATTACCGTCCTTGTCTATTATCTCGTTGAGATACTGCATCGGATCCTCGGATAATTCGATATTTTCTATTACGGCTCCGGTATTTACGGGAGATCCGTACATATATTTCTTTATCAATACAGTTCCTTCTTTCCGAATTGTACTATCAGCACATAATCTATACTTACTGTATAATTATAACACAGTAATATGTAGATTTCTACAGTTTTTCCGACAAAGAAATAGTACAAAACTTGTAAAAAACGACTAAATTTTTTCTGTTCACTCAGTATCTACAATACTATAGTAACTCTTTTTTTGTTTTCAGCAAAAAAATTACATTTAAAAATATATTACTCTTTTATAAATTCTCGTGTAAAATGTTGGCTATTTTAGATAAGTATTAATCTTTAATTATTTTTTCGGCTGTGATAAAATTTATCTTAGGAAAACAGATGAACTGTAATTGATCCGGTAAAGCATATCCGTGATATACTTGTCTTATCGCGAACAAGAGGTGTATTAATGAAAACAACTTGCAGATTTATTTCGGACAGCCACACTCACAGCCGCAATTCCTTTGACGGTAATGACTCGGTAATAATGATGTGCGAAAAGGCGTTCAATTTAGGACTGTATTCCATAACGATCACCGACCACTGCGAGTGTCATGATAATTATATAAAGAACTTTCGTGACAGTATTTGCAGCTCGATAAAGGAAACGTCAAGAGCAAGAGCTACATATTATTCAAATGATTCCGGACTGCGTGTTTACACGGGGATAGAGCTTGGACAGCCCACACAGGACCAAGAGGCTGCAAAGGACGCGCTTTCACTTGCGGAGTATGACTTTGTGTTAGGCTCTCTGCATAACCTTCGCGGCGAGGAGGATTTTTATTTTCTCCGGTATAACGAGGAAAATGTTCCGGGGCTTCTTAACAGGTATTTTGATGAGCTTCTGGAGCTTGCCGAAGAGGGAGACTTCGACTCTCTTGCTCATCTTACCTATCCGCTGAGATATGTGTACGGTGCCGGTATAGATCCGCATATAAAAAACTACAGTGAAAAGATAGACGCCGTGCTGCTTGCGGTAATAAAAAACCATCATGCTCTCGAGATAAACACCTCGGGACTCAGACAAAAGATCAGAAAGACCCTTCCCAACGGCCATATTCTGAGGCGCTACAGAGAGCTTGGCGGAAAGTTTGTTACCCTCGGGTCGGACGCCCACCGCTGGGCGGATATAGGCTCCGGTATAGAGACAGGTCTCGAGCTTTTGCAGGAGTGCGGCTTTACCTATTTTACAGTTTACGAAAAACGCGAGCCACAGCTTTTACCCATAAAATAATAAGTCTTCAAAAGCACAGCGGCATAATAATGTCTGCTGCGCTTTTTCTTTTGTTTGCAGCATAACTACAATGCTGTCAATCGGCGAGCCGCCGGGGGCAATTTGTGGCAGCGTGACGCTGCACCCTGAACGCGCACTATATTTGGTATTGCCGGCTGCCTTTTTGGCACGCGTACAAGTTTGGTTTCAAGTAAATATATAAAGTTTCGCCCGCCTTTACAAAGGCGGCAGAGACCAGAGACAGAGTCTCTGGTCGCGCTCCGCAGAGCGCGAAACTCCCTTTGCCTGCCTAAGAAAAGCTTTTAATACTTCATCCGGAAAAAAATTGATTTCTTTTACACTTTATTGCATTTGATTAATTGAATTTCCTGTTTGTTTGTGCTACAATAGCTGTGTAAGGTAGGTATAGGAAGAATTGACTCCCAATTATCCTATGCCTGCGTTTTTTGTGAAGGAGGTGTCATTTTGTGGAGGATATGATCTCCAAAATAGTCGATATGGACAAAAAGGCGCGGGACATTACGGACGAAGCGCAAAAAAGCAAGATCGACTATGAAAACCGGATAATCCTTGCAAGGGAAAAAATAAAGACGGATTTTTTGGAACGGGCAAAAAAGCGTGTTGAAATAAACGAGCAGACCGCACGCAAAAGGTCCGACGAGAAGCTAAGGCTTATTGAAGAAAAAAACAACGCCATTTTAGCAGACCTTGACAAGGTGTACTCCGAAAATTGTGACAAATGGGTCGACGAAATAGTTGCCCGTGTTGTCGGTCAGTAAATTTTTAACAAAAGGGGTGTTTTTATGTCGGCATCAAAGGCATCCAATGCAATTCTTGCCAAAGCCCGTGCTATGTACGGAAGGCGTCTGACTGACAATGACTACGGACAGCTGATCGACTGCAAGTCGGTCCCTGAGGTGGCAGCATATCTGAAATCGCGTACAAGCTATGCACACGCCCTTACAGGTCTTAATGAAAACGATATACACCGCGGACAACTGGAGCCTGTACTAAAGCAGGATCTGTATTTTGATGTTTTTTCTCTGTCACGATATGCAACACAAAACGCTGTGGATTTCAGTGAGTTTATTATTTCGAGAATGGAGATAGAGCAAATAATACGCTGTCTTACACTGCTGAATATCGGAAAGCCCGAGGAACTGGTATATTCGGTGCCGCTGTCGCTTGACAGATTCACAAAGCTGAGCCTCGCTGCACTGACAAAGGTCAGAAGCTATGACGATATTTTAGAGGTGCTCAAAAATACCAAATACCAGCCCGTGCTGAAAAGCCTTGAGCCAAAGGCAGGAGAACGGGCAGATATTGCACGGATCGAAGCAGAGCTTCATAATATCAACTACAAAACCGTTATCGACTCAATTGACAGGGCGCACGGTGACAGTGCATCGGGAGATCTGAAGGATCTGCTTTACTCCGTTCTTGACATTCGTAACATAGCAAGAATAATCAGGCTGAAAAAGTATTATTCCTTTAATTATGAGCAGATAAAGCCTCTGCTGATACCCTATAGCAAGCTTGGCAGTAAGCTTCTGGAGGAGCTTTGCTCTGCCGACGGTGAGAACGATATCTATGATCGTTTGAGTACTACCTATCTCGGCAGAATAATACAAAAGCTGCAATACAGCGACAGAGGTCAGATAACCGATGTGCTTATATTCCATTACTGTAAGCACCATCTGCGGCTGTCGCCGAACCCGACGATAGTTATGATCTCTTATGTTTACCTGAAGGAGATAGAGATCAAAAATATAATAGATATTATCGAGGGTACAAGATACGGCTTCTCCGCCGAGGAAAAGAAGAAGCTTTTAATAAAATAAGAGGAGGTGATCCTGTGGCCGTAAAACCGGTGAAGGTCATCAGTATAATCGGAATGATGTCAGAGCTTGACAAGGTCGTGAAGCTCTGCGGTGACTCCCGAATGTTTCATCCGGATGACGCTATGTCGTTTTATTCCAACAAGCAGGGCTTTTCTCCGCTTTCCGAAAAAAATCCTTATTCGGTGTCTATACAAAACCTGAAAAGTGCAAGCGATCTGGCAGGATTCAAGCTGACCTATAAAAAGCCCAAGGGCTTTAACAAATCAGATGACGAGCTGCTGAAATATTCCGGTGACTTCTGTGACAAGATAGATAAGCTTTCAAACGGAAAGCTTCAGTACAAGTCACGACTGGAGGAAATAAACCGTACTATAGCTCAGGTAAAGCATTTTACCGGGAGCAATCTCGACTTTACCGAGATTAATAAGTGCAGGTTTATAAATCCGACCTTCGGCAGACTGCCTAAGGAAAGCTACGAAAAGCTTAATAACTACTCGGAAAATCCCTATGTGCTGTTTTTTCCGTGTTCAAACGACGATACTCACTATTGGGGCGCCTACTTCTCGCCGCCCGACAAAAAAAGCGAGACAGACCGCATTTTTTCCTCTCTCTACTTCGAGAGTCTGGAAATACCGCCTATAGCAGGAAGCCCGGAGGACATTATCAAAGCCCTTGAGGACGAAAAGGAAGAGATAGCCGTTAAAATAAAGAAAAGCGGGGAAGAGCTGAAAAAATTTCTTGACAAAGAGCTTGATACCTGCAATATGTATTACAGCAAGCTGATGGAGCTTGACTCCTATCACGAGATAAAGCGCTATGTCTATAAATACAACAATAGCTTTATACTTGTAGGCTGGATACCCGCAGACGGCGAGGATCTGTTTACTTCCCAGCTTGACGGTATAAAAAGCATAGACTATTCGCTCAGCGACGGCAAGGACGAGATAAAGCACTCTCCGCCGATAATTATGAAAAATCCGCCGTTCTTCAGGCTTTATGAGTTTTATGTAAAAATGTACGGCTTGCCGTGCTATAACGAAATAGACCCGACGACGGTAGTTGCATTGACGTATACGCTGTTTTTCGGAATAATGTTCGGAGATGTAGGACAGGGACTTGTCGTTGCGATAGTGGGCTTCCTTATGTGGAAGCTGAAGAAGATGGAAGTAGGACGTATTCTTGTCCCGTGCGGAATATCGGGTATGATATTCGGTTCGATATACGGGTCGGTGTTCGGTTTTGAAGAAGCTATGAACCCCGTTTACAAGGCGCTGCTGGGTATAGACGGAAAGCTTGTGGATGTAATGAATCCCGATACGATTTCAATGATTATCTACGGCTCGGTAGCACTTGGATTTATAACGGTTGCGATCATAATGCTTATAAATATCGTTTCCTCGATAAAGCGCAGAGATCTTGAGAGCGCCCTTTTCGGACCAAACGGTGTTTCGGGCTTTGTATTCTATGTGTCGCTTGTTGTCGGACTTGTTTTGCAGATGTTTATGGGTATAGAAGTTATGACACCTGTATATCTGATATGCCTTATAATTCTTCCGTTGCTGCTCATTTATATGCGCGAGCCTCTCGGCAGACTTGTCTCCGGCAAAAAGAAATGGCAACCCGAAAAGTGGGGAGAATATTTCGTCCAGAGCTTCTTCGAGCTGTTCGAGATGTGTCTCGGATATCTGACAAACACCATGTCGTTTTTGCGTGTCGGAGCTTATATACTCGTACACGCAGGTATGATGACCGTTGTATTTACCCTTGCAGAGATGATGGGCGGAGTAGGCTTCTATATAGTTCTCGTACTCGGCAACGCGCTTGTTATGGCGCTGGAGGCACTGCTTGTCGCTATCCAGGTGCTGCGTCTTGACTACTACGAGATATTCAGCAGATTCTATGTCGGCGAGGGCAGACCCTTTAACCCTGTTATAGCAGGAAAACACAGAGCTTGATCCCCTTTGGGGCAAGGAAAAATAACAAATTTTCGGAGGATTTAAATTATGTTGGATTATATTTTACTGATAGTTCCCGTTGTTTTTATTATAGGTTCGGTTTACTATGCATATAAGACAGTTGCTCTTAAAAAACATTCAAGAAAAAGAGCAGTAACAAGACAGATAGCAGCCTTTGTGCTGGTAGGTATTATGTGTGTTCTCGGTTCTCTTGCAGTATCGGCTGCCGACGGTGACGCAGAAGCTGCAAAGGCAGGCAGTGATATCGGTCTTTCTATGATAGCGGCAGCTCTTGCAACCGGTCTGTCCGGTATCGGCGGCGGTATCGCCGTTGGTAACGCAGCTCCGGCAGCTATCGGCGCTACAAGCGAGGATCCCAAGGCATTCGGTAAGGCACTTATCTTCGTTGCACTCGGCGAGGGCGTTGCGCTTTACGGACTTCTGGTTTCTATCCTTATCATAAATAAGGTATGATCTATTAAAGCAAAGCAGGTGTGCTTATGAAATTCTTTTTAATAAGCGATAATGTCGACACCCTTATGGGTATGAGCCTCGCCGGAATAGACGGAGTGGTCGTTCACGAGGACGAAGAGGTCAGAGAAACCCTGAAGAGTGCTATGAAAAGAGAGGACGTTGCGGTTATACTTATGACGGAGCGTCTGGTAAAGCTCTGTCCCGAGCTGGTCTATGATCTGAAGCTCAACTGCAAGCAGCCCCTTATCGTCGAAATTCCCGACAGACACGGCAACGGCCGTGCAAAGGATTCCATAACCGGATATGTCAGGGAAGCTATCGGCGTTAAAATTTAAACGTCCGCGGAGGTGGCAAAATGCCTGATACGGTAAGTAAAACGGATAATTTTCTGAAGGCTATTGAAAAATATGCCGAGGAGCAAAGAAATCAAATACAGTCCGAAGCCGAGACCTTTAAGGAACGAGAGCTGAACAAGGCTGAGGAGGAAGGACTGCGCGAGGCTTACGCTCTGCTGCAAAGAAAGATGGCGAGGATCAACAACGAGATCTCGACAGCTCTTTCAAAGGCTGAGGGCGAAAGCAAAAAAAAGCTGTATAAAAGACGCCGTGAAATACACGACGAGGTCTTTAAGAAGGCAGAGGCAAAGCTCCTTGACTATATAAAAACAGACAAATATATACATTCTCTCGAAAACAGCGTAAGGCTTATATCCGAAAAGCTTGACGGCGAGGTCGTTTTGTATGTCAGCAAGAACGATATGAAAAACGCCGACAAAATAAAAAAAGCATTTGGACGGGCTTGCAATCTGTCTGAATCAAAGGAAATAAAGCTTGGGGGAGTCATGGGCTATTCGGCTGAAAAAGGAATTATAATCGACGAAACTCTTGACACAAAGCTATCGCAGCAGCACGAATGGTTTACAGCCAATTCGGGTTTGATGGTAACTGAAAACTAAAAGATGGGACTTTGATACAAATGGCAACTACAGATGTTATTTATGGTATAAACGGACCTGTTGTAACCGTTAAAAACACAAGATCCTTTTCTATGATGGAAATGGTCTATGTCGGCTCTTCCCGTCTTGTAGGCGAAATTATCGGTATTAACGATAAGCTGACGACTATTCAGGTTTATGAGGAGACAACAGGACTAAGGCCCGGAGACCCCGTATACGGTACGGGTACGCCTATGAACGTGCTTCTGGGACCGGGCATAATCGACAATATATTTGACGGTATAGAGCGTCCTCTGAAGGCGATAGAGGAAACAAGCGGCAGCTTTATATCGCGCGGCTCACAGGTGTCCTCGCTTGATACGGACAGATACTGGAACGTCAGAATAAAGGTAAAGGCAGGAGATATGCTGTCGCCGGGTATGATATATGCTACCTGTCCCGAAACAGCGATAATAGAGCACAGAATGATGGTGCCGCCGGGACTTTCGGGCAAGGTGGTCAGCACAGAGCCAAACGGCAAGTACAGGCTGATGGACACGATAGTCACCCTTGAGGACGAAAGCGGCGAAAAGCACGAGCTGAGCCTTTGCCAGAAGTGGCCGATAAAGACGGCGCGCCCATGTAAAACGCGCCTGCCTGCTACTGTTCCGCTTATAACCGGACAGAGAGTAATAGATACTATGTTCCCTATATCAAAGGGCGGTACGGCGGCTATCCCCGGAGGCTTCGGAACGGGAAAAACAATGACTCAGCACCAGCTTGCTAAGTGGTGCGATGCGGATATTATCGTATATGTAGGCTGCGGAGAGCGCGGAAACGAGATGAGCCAGGTGCTTGATGAATTCAGCGAGCTTATCGACCCGAAATCCGGCAGACCTATGACGGACAGAACGGTGCTTATAGCAAACACCTCCAATATGCCCGTTGCGGCTCGTGAGGCGTCTATATATACAGGACTTACCCTTGCGGAGTATTACCGCGATATGGGTTATCATGTGGCTATTATGGCAGACTCGACCAGCCGTTGGGCAGAGGCTCTCCGAGAAATATCCGGGCGACTGGAAGAGATGCCCGCCGAGGAGGGCTTCCCGGCATATCTTCCGTCCAGACTCTCCCAGTTTTATGAGCGTGCCGGAAGAGTAGAGACTCTGTGCGGCAGTGAAGGCTCTGTAACCATTATAGGAGCCGTTTCTCCCCAAGGCTCGGACTTCTCGGAGCCTGTCACACAGAACACAAAGCGATTTACACGTTGCTTCTGGGCGCTTGACAAATCGCTTGCCTATGCAAGACACTATCCTGCCATAAACTGGATGGACAGCTACAGTGAGTATTTCACGGATCTGGATCCGTGGTTCAGGGATAACCTCGGCGAGGACTTTATCCGTTACAGAAACAAGATAACTGCTATCCTGCACGAGGAAAGCTCTCTTATGGAGATAGTAAAGCTTATCGGCTCCGATGTTCTTCCGGATGATCAGAAGTTGATCATAGAGACCGCCAAAGCTATCAGAGTAGGCTTTTTACAGCAGAATGCCTTTCATTCGGACGATACCTTTGTACCGCTTGAAAAACAGAAGCTGATGATGAAGGCTATACTCCATCTGTATTCAAAGGCACAGCATATAATTGCGGCAGCGATACCGATCTCGCGAATCGAGGAGCTTGGTCTTTTTGAGTCTCTTGCAAAGATGAAGTATGATATACCAAACTCAAAGCCGGAGCTGTTTGATAAGCTTATTGCCGATATTGACACAGCACTCGGCACGCTGACTAATTAAAAGGAAGTGAAGGAGACTAATGATTCTTGATTATGTAGGCGTCAAGGAGATAAACGGATCTCTTATAGTGCTTGACGATGTTGACAATGCCTCTAACGAGGAAATGGTGGATATCCGTCTTGAAAACGGCACTTACCGCCACGGCAGAATAGTACAGATAGAGGGAAAGCGTGTAGTTATTCAGGTTTTTGAGGGCACCAATTCGATCTCGCTCGATAATACACGAACAAGACTGAAGGCACACCCGATGGAGCTGTCTCTTGCTCCGGAGATCATGGGAAGGGTCTTTAACGGTGTAGGAACTCCGATAGACGGTCTCGGACCAGTATATGCCAAAAAGAAGGCAGACGTAAACGGAACTCCGATGAACCCCGTTTCACGAATATATCCGAGAAACTATATCAATACCGGTATCTCTACCATAGACACGCTGACTACGCTTATTCGCGGTCAGAAGCTGCCTATTTTTTCCGGATCCGGTATGAAGCACAACGAGCTTGCCGTACAGCTTGTAAGACAGGCAAAGATCTCTGACGGCGAGGATAACAGATTCGGTATAGTTTTTGCCGCCATGGGCGTAAAAAACGACGTTGCGGATTATTTCCGCAGAAGCTTTGACGAAAGCGGTGTTCTCTCGCGAGTTGTAATGTTTTTAAACCTTGCGAATGACCCGATAATAGAGCGAACGCTTACTCCACGCTGTGCGCTTACGGCTGCCGAGTATCTTGCTTTTGAATGTAATATGCACGTTCTGGTTATTATGACAGATATGACCTCTTATGCCGAGGCTCTGCGAGAGTTCTCCTCATCAAAGGGAGAGATCCCCGGCAGAAAGGGCTTCCCGGGCTATTTGTATTCCGACCTTGCATCTCTCTACGAGCGCGCGGGAATGGTAAAGGGCAGCAAAGGCTCTGTTACTCAGATTCCTATACTTACAATGCCCAACGACGATATTACGCATCCTGTTCCCGACCTTACGGGTTATATAACAGAGGGACAGATAGTTCTCGACAGACAGCTTGAGGGTCAGGGCTTCTATCCGCCGGTATCGGTACTTCCGTCGCTTTCACGACTTATGAAGGACGGTATAGGCGAGGGCTACACAAGAGCCGACCATCAGCCGCTTGCAAACCAGCTTTTCGCAGCATATGCCAGAGTACAGGACGCACGCAGTCTTGCCTCTGTTATCGGCGAGGAGGAGCTTAGTCCTGTAGATAAGAAATATATGCAGTTCGGCAAACTGTTCGAGCAGTATTTTGTAAACCAGGGCTTTGGCGAAAACCGTACCATAGAGCAAAGCCTCGATCTTGGCTGGAAGCTGTTGTCCACTCTGCCGAGAAGCGAGCTTGACCGTGTTGACGACAAGCTTCTTGATATGTACTATATTACGGATCCCGAACAGCTTGTATTTGATACAATGGACACAGGCTCGTCCGACAATAGCTGAGTACAGGGGGTGAGCGAAGATGGCTGTACAGGCTACACCGACAAAGGGCAACCTTATGACCTCTAAAAAATCCCTGGCTCTTGCCAAAACAGGCTATGAGCTTCTCGATAAAAAGAGGAACATACTTGTACGCGAGATGATGACCCTGATAGACCGTGCTACCGAGATACAGGAAAAAATAGACGCGACCTACAGCAAGGCGTACAGTGCTTTACAGAAGGCAAATGTGACCATGGGCTATCTTGGCGATATTGCAGGCTCGATACCCGAGGAAACCTCTCTAAAGGTAAGCTATAGAAGCGTTATGGGCGTTGAGATACCCATCGTTACCATAGACGCTCAGGAGGATATGAAGCTGTATTATGGTATAGAGTCTACAAATGCCGATTTTGACGAAGCATACAGATGCTTTCACGAGGTAAAGGTTCTTACTGCCGACCTTGCAGAGGTAGAGAACAGTGTTTACCGTCTGGCAGATGCTATCAAGAAAACTCAGAAGCGTGCAAACGCGCTTAAAAACATAATGATACCGAGATTTGAGGAAACGGTAAAATTCATTACCGACGCCCTTGACGAAAAGGACAGGGAGGAGTTTTCCAGAATGAAGGTTATCAAAGCACAAAAAGAAAACGCAAAGTCAGAAAACTAAAACCAATAACCAACAACAAATAACCGGCGTTCCTGCACTGTACTTGGCAGGAACGCCGGTTATTTAATATTTATTTAGGAGAAGATATTATTTACATCATAGGCTGGTTACGGTTGCCGCGCATACCTCCCATGCCGCCCATACCTCCGGACATTCCGCCTGAGTATGAGGTGTTGCCCGAGGAGTTGACATAGGTTACGGTATCCGACAGAGTAAAGCTACAGTATTGTGTACCGTTTGATACGACTGCCGAGCTATAGTAGCCGTGCGTGCTGTCGCCTGTCGAGCTGCCGCCGGTGTATACGGTGTAGCTTTCACCGGATTTAAGGCTTGGACTGCTTATCACTACGCAGCTAAAGCTCTTTTCGGGAGATATGGCTGCTATAATATTGCCGCTGCTGTCGCTTATATATACAAGGGTACCTGCGCTCTGAGCCTTGTCAAAGAGTATAACAGCCGTGCTCTGCGTCGAGCTGCTGTCGGGCATTTCCAGCATATCAGAGGTACCTGCGCCTATTATGGTGCCGCCGCTTACTGTACAGCCGCCGTTGTGGTCGATTATACCGTTACCGCCGCTTGTTGTACCGTTCAGGACTATGGTACCGCCGCTAATTGTCATATCGCCGTTACTGTCGAGAGAGTCGCCCTCGGCGTTTATATACAGTGTGCCGCCGGATATAGTCAGTGACGGGGTCTCGGTGCTGCCGGCTTCTGCGGCAGTGTTTGTAGACAAAGTAGTCACCGTTTCTGTGTCGGTCGTATCGCTCATTCTGCCGAAGTGCATATTGCCGTCCATACCGCCGAAGCCGCTCTGATCGTTACCGCCTGCGCAGTTTATACCGTCGTCGCTTGAGGTAATGTCTAAAGTACCGCCGGAGATGCTTATTATATTGCCTTCAAGTCCCTCATAAGCCTGTAGAGCGGTTATCACACCGTCTTTTATTGTAAGGGTATTATCGCTGTGAACTGCGTCGTCGCCTGCCTTTATACTTATGGTACCGCCGTTTATACTCATATCACCGTTGCAGTGCAGAGAATCATCAGCCGAATCTATTGTAATTGTACCGCCGTTAATAACAAGGTTTTCACCTGCCTTGATACCCTTCATACTTTCCGAATCGGTATCAGAGCTATTGTTTTGTCCTATACCGAAGCCGGTTTGCTTTGTTTCTCCGGCGCCGCCGCCGCTTGTTATAGTGATCGTACCGCCGTTTATAGTCAGATTTTTCTCTGCCTGTATGCCGTCATTACCGCTTGTTACGGTTATAGTGGCATTATTTATACTGATATGACCCTTTTCGCTGTCATCCGTATCGGAGTAGGTAGATCTCAGACCGTCGCCGCCTGCGTCTACGGTAATAGTACCGCCCTCTACAGCAAGGTTATCCTTACCGGTGATACCGTTATTAACAGCCTTTACAGTGATATTACCGCCGGATATTCTGAGAGTATCCTTGCTTGTTATACCGTTTCTGGCATTTCCTGTAACGGTCAGGCTGCCGTTACCGAGTATAGTAAGGTCATCCTGTACATACAGTGCCGCATTCGGAGACTTTGTATCGGAAGAGTCATCCGAGGAGCTTTCGGAAACATAGCTGCTGCCGTCCGACAGAGAGTTTTCAGTGCCGTCCTGAAGCAGGATAATGGTTTTTTCACACTGAGAAGCATATATAGCAGAGGTCTGAGAGCTTGAGATCTCTGCGTTATTCAGCACAAGCTTGACCGTATCGTCTTTACCTGCGTTGATCACTATATTGCCGTCGGTAAGTTTACCGGAGACAACATAGGTCCCTGCCGCAGTAATTGTTATTGTACTGCCGTTTATTTCCACTCCGTCGCCCGAAGCCGTTGCGGTCGTACCGTTCAGTGTTATTGAAGTGGAGTCGCTGTTGTTATAGGATGTATCGGTATCCTCCTGACTGAATTCCACTACCGAAGCCTCTGTTTTTGTTGTTTCGGAGCTATCTGAATTATTTTCTGAGTTATCCGATTTAGTAGTCTGTGTTGCAGATGTCGAGTTATTATTAGAGCTATTTGTTCCTGTTTGGTTACAGCCGCACAAAAGCACCGAGCCTGCCACTGCTGTTGAAAGCAGAGCTATCACAAAATTCCTTCTGATATTATCGTTTCTTTTTTTCATATCTGACATCTCCTTCTTTATTTGGAATGATTAAATTATAATCCCCACTTTCGACTACATTATGTTTTTTAAATTAATTCTCTGTAAACATACCCTTAAAAAACCTTAAGGCAGCGTGACGCTGCACCCAATTCGCGCACTCGAATTAGTGTTACCGTCCACTTTTTTGGCACGCGGCGCAGTGCCTGCGCTGTCAATTCGCGGCGCAGTGCCTGCGCTGTCAATTCGCGCACTCGACTTAGTGTTACCGCCGACTTTTTTGGCACGCGTACAGGTCTGGGTTTATTGTCCCTCTCTGTCCGCGTCACGCCGCACAGGGCGGCGCTTAGCGCTACTATAAAGCGAAGGCAAGTTTGTTTGCCTTCGCTGTTTTTTGTATTGAATATAGTTTATGG